>JBCBHB010000471.1:0-3062 GCA_038526025.1 Pseudomonadota bacterium | reverse complement strand
GACGCTGAGGGATGCTGCGACGCGTTTGGGGAAGGGCGACTATGGCGTGGACGCGCCCATCGGGTCGGTGGTCGAACTCAACGCGCTGGCGCGCGCGTTCAACCGCATGCGGGATGGCGTGCTGACGGCGCTGGAGGGAGAGCGCGCAGCCCGCAAGGCCGCAAACGCGGCGAGCGAGGCAAAGTCGCGCTTCCTCGCCACGATGAGCCACGAGATCCGGACACCGATGAACGGCGTCATAGGCGCCGCGGATCTCCTCTCGCGCACCTCGCAGGATACCAGCCAGCGCTTCCTGATCGAGACAATCGTGGGATCCGGCGAGGCGTTGCTCGGTCTCATCAACGACATTCTCGACTTCTCGCGCCTCGAGGCGCGGGAGGTTGAACTGAGCCATGCGCCGTTCGATCCGCGCGAGACCATCGAGAGTGTCGCGGCGATGAGCGCGCGCATCGCGGACGCGAAGGAACTGGCGGTGATCGTCGACATTCGACCGAGTGCGGAGGGCATGCGTCTGGGCGACGAGGGACGGTTCCGGCAAGTCTTGGTCAATCTGGTCGGCAACGCCGTGAAGTTCACGCGCAGCGGGCATGTGATGGTGACCGCGTCCGCCACCGATGCAGGCGCGCTCCGCGTGCATGTCGAGGACACCGGGTCGGGCATCCCCGAGGATCGGCTTGAGGCGATTTTCGAGGCCTTCGAGCAGGTCGACAACTCGATGACGCGCGAGTTCGAGGGAACGGGCCTGGGACTGGCGATCGGCCGCCGGCTCGCCCGGGCGATGGGTGGCGACATCACCGTTGCCTCGACGCTGGACGAGGGTTCGTGCTTTACGCTCGAACTCCCCGCTCCTCATGCCATGGCCGAGCGACCGGATCGCCCCTCGGGGCTCGACAGGATCAGGGTCGCGGTTCTCGACCCAATCCTGCCGGGCGCGGCTGCGCTGGCGCGGCTCCTGCACGCTGCCGGGGCGCGCGTTCTCAAGCCGCATGCGCTTGGCGAGGCCGATATCGTCATCATCGCGGCGCTTTCCTCGCTCGAAGCGGCACGGGCAGAAGCCGATGGGGCCGCCATCATCCTGCATGGGCGCGTTGGCGAGGAGGAGAGCGCCGCCGTGCGGGACGGCCGCCTGGCCGAGGCGTTGCCGCGCCCCGCCCCCGCAAGCCAGATCGTGGAGGCCGTGTTGCGCGCGCGGCGCGCCTCCGATGCACCGGTTGCCCGGCAAGGTTCAACCGCTGAGCGCCAGCCTTTGGCCGGCCTGCAGGTGCTGGTTGCCGAGGACAACGCCGTCAATCGCACGATCGTGGACCAGATGCTCGAACAGAACGGTGCACGGGTGACGCTTTGTGAGGACGGCGCTGCAGCCCTTGAGGCGTTGGAGCGCATTGGGCCCGACCTCGCGCTGCTCGACGTCTCTATGCCTGTGATGGACGGTCTCGAGGTACTGGCGCGGATCAGGGCGCTGGCCGGTACGCGTGCAAAGACGCCCGTGATCATGCTGACAGCGCATGTGAACGACGAGATCCGGCAGGCGGCCAAGGCGGCCGACGGTTACCTCACCAAGCCCGTCAACGAAAGCACCCTGGTCGAAAGCGTCGTCGCCGTCGTCACCAGATCTCGCGGCGGCCGCGTCCACGCCGCCTGAGTATGAGGAGTAGTCCATGCCCGCTTTCCGACCGTGCCTTGCGCTCATTCGACTCGCCGCCGCGGCGCTCGCGCTTGTTGTGGCGTCGCCGGCGGCCGCCGATCCCTACGCCCCCTTCCGCGGTGAGAGCGTCCGGGTCATGTTTCCCAACCATCCGCATTACGACATTGCGCGGTCGCTCCTCCCCCTCTTCACGGAGGAGACGGGGATCGAGGTGGAGGTCGACATGTTCGACTATCTGCCCATGCGCGAGCGTCAGGCGCGCGAACTCGCAGAGCCGGAAGGGCGCTACGATCTGATCTCCTATGTCGTGTTCTCCAAGGCCGACTACGTGTCGGCGGACCAACTCTGGCCCCTTGCCCCCTTCCTCATGGATCCTCTGCTCGCGGACCCAGGTTTCGCACCAGAAGACATCGTGCCGAGCTTTCTTGAGAACATCGGGGTTGCCGGTGGGCGAGGGGGGTATCTGAACGGGCCGCTCAGCGCCGTCTACGGCCTGCCATTCGGTGCGGAGACATCGGTCCTGGCCTACCGCCGCGATGTGTTCGAGCGTCATGGGCTGACCCCGCCGGCGACCTATGAGGCGTTCGTGGAGCTGGCCTGCCGCATCGGTGCGTTGGAGGACGGTATGGCCGGCATCGTGATGCGAAGCGCACCTGGCCATCAGGCGAGCCACGGGTTCCTGCTGCATCTGGCGCCGCTGGGGGGGCGCATCTTCGACGAGGACTGGCGCGTCCGCGTGAACGACGCGGCTGGCGTCAGAGCGGCGGAGACGTTGAGGCAGCTCGTGGCATGCGGCCCTGAGGATGGCCGCAACATTGGATGGGCTCAGACACAGCAAGCTTTCCTCGAAGGCCGCGCGGCGATGTATCTCGATTCAACGAGCATCGCGGCAGCTGTGATGGAGGCGGGCATGCAGGATGTGGTTGGTTATGCGCCTCATCCCGCGGGCGTGCGTCATGCGTCGCAGACGGGCGGCTTTGGCTTGGGGATACCGCGCAACGCCTCGAACCCCGATCTTGGCTTTCTCCTGATGCAGTGGCTGACCTCCCCCACGGTCGACCGCATGATCGCCGAGCGCGGCGGCACGCCGATCCGCATGAGCACCTATGCCGACCCCGACCTCAACGTTGGGTCCCCACATCTGGCCCTCTTCGGCAAGGCACTCGCGAATGCCGACGCAGACTGGCGTCCGATCATTCGTGTATGGGGGCGCATCAACGACACCCTCGGCAAGGCACTCGGCCGCGCGCTGGCGGGGGAGATCACTATTGAAGCTGCGCTCAACAGCTTGGTCGATCCGATCGAAGCCCTGATGGCGCAGGAGGGGTACTATGCGCGGTCCGGAGAGCCAGGCTGAAGCGGCGCGGGCTCGAGCGGCAATGGTATCCCGCTCGGCAGACCTTCAGGTGCGCGGCGA
>JBCBHB010000470.1:0-3075 GCA_038526025.1 Pseudomonadota bacterium | reverse complement strand
CACCATCGCGGGCGGGCCGATCTACACGGCGGTGGCGCTCTATGTCTCGGCGATGTTCCTGCGGGACGCGTGGCGTGTGGCCTGCCGGACGGAGGCTGAGGCCGAGGCGGACAAGTTCCGCTCGGAAAAGCGGCTCTTCGGTTTCTCGATTGTCTTTCTCTTCGCGCTGTTCGGTGGCTTCATTGCCGATGCGCTGCTGCGTGCAGGGCTTGGCCTTGCGGGCATCGACTTCTACTGGCCGGTCTGGTTCTGAGGGTTGAGAATGAGCGATACGATGTTTCGCCGCGACCATGAGCTTCACCACCGCCGCTGGGGGCGGAATGTCGGCGTGCTGGTCGCGCTGGTGGCCCTCTGCGTGATGCTGTTCTCCATCACCGTGGTGAAGATGGGGAACCAGGGCGCGACGGTGGGCAACCCTTCGGCCAGCCAGGCGGGCGGCTGGGGCGCTGAGGACTTTCAGGAACTGATCAAGGACGACGAGCCGACCCGGGCCGTGGGAGGAGCGACGCAGTGAGCAAGCCGAACCTCGCCAAGAAGGCCATTCCGTTCGTGGGCATCGCCTTCGGCATGCTGGGCATGGCCTATGCCGCGGTGCCGCTTTACGACCTCTTCTGCCGGGTAACCGGCTTCGGCGGCACGACGCAGACGGCCGAGAACCGCAGCGCGCCGGAGATCCTCGACGAGACCATCACCATCCGCTTCGATGCCTCGAAGGGCCGCGGCATGCCCTGGCGCTTCACGCCGATGCAGGACGCGGTGGAGGTGCGGATCGGGGAGACGGGGCTTGCCTTCTACGAGGCGCATAACCCGACCGACAAGCCGGTTATGGGCACCGCGACCTACAACGTCGCGCCTTACAGTGTCGGCAGCTACTTCGTGAAGATCGACTGCTTCTGTTTCCAGGAGCAGATGCTGGAGCCCGGGCAGACCATCCAGATGCCCGTGACCTTCTATGTCGACCCCGAGATTGTGGACGATGCGGAGACAGAGCGCGTCCACACCATCACGCTGAGCTACACTTTCTACGAGCAGGAGTCTGAAAAACAGGCCCGGCTCGACGACTGACCTGGGAGCCGGGGGCATCGCCCCCAATGACTACACTGGGGGCGCCGCCCCCGACGGAGGACCGCATGGCCCACGAGAAGAACCACGACTACCACATCCTGCCGCCGAGCCCCTGGCCGTTCTACGGTGCGGTCTCGGCCTTCGTCATGCTCGTCGGCGCGATCCTCTACTTCAAGGGTGAGACCGGCATCATCGCGCTCCTCGGCTTCGCGGGCTGCTGCTACGTGGCCTTCTGCTGGTGGCGCGACGTGGTGGCCGAGAGCAAGATCGGCGACCATACGCCGGTGGTCCAGATCGGCCTGCGCTACGGCGTGCTGCTCTTCATCATCTCCGAGGTGATGTTCTTCTCCGCCTGGTTCTGGTCGTTCTTCAAGCACGCGATCTTCCCGGTGCCGGACATCGAGGGCCAGGTGACGCCGACGCTGGAGCTGCCGGTCGGCCAGTTCCCGCCGGCGGGGATCGAGGTATTCGACCCCTGGCACCTGCCGCTGATGAACACGGTGATCCTGCTTCTCTCGGGCGTGACGGTGACCTATGCGCACCACGCGCTGATCGAGAACAAGCGGAAGGATCTGGTCTGGGGTCTGATCGGCACCGTGGCGCTCGGCGCGCTCTTCACCATGTTCCAGGCCTACGAGTACAGCCACGCGGCCTTCGGGTTCACCGACGGGATCTATGCGGCCAACTTCTACATGGCCACGGGCTTTCACGGCTTCCACGTGCTGATCGGGACCATCTTCCTGGCCGTCTGCCTGTTCCGCGCGCAGGCGGGGCAGTTCCGGCCGGAGAAGCATATCGGCTTCGAGGCGGCTGCCTGGTACTGGCACTTCGTCGACGTGGTGTGGCTGTTCCTCTTCGCCGCCGTCTACATCTGGGGCCGCTGATCGGGCCGAGCCATGACTGCACCGCAGCGGCGGGCCATCGCCGCCATCATCCTGGGGGTCGCCGGTACGGCGACCCTCATTGCCTTGTGCCTCTGGCAACTGCAGCGTCTGGACTGGAAGCTGGGCCTGATCGCGAGCCTCGAGGAGCGCCTCTCGGCCGAGCCCGTGGCGCTGCCTGCCGCGCCGACGCCGGATGACGAGTTCCTGCGGGTCTCGGTGACCGGGCGGTTCGAGGGGCGGGAGGGCACGCATGGCTTCACCGATGCCCCGCTCCTCACCACCTTCGACAAGCAGGCGGGGTACCGCGTGCTGCAGCCTTTCACGCTGACGGATGGCAGGCGGATCATGGTGAGCCGCGGCTGGGTGCCGCTGGCGGCGAAGAACGCTGGCGGGCGCGCGGCGCTGGCCACGCCGGCGCCGGAGGGGACGGTGACGCTGACCGGGGCGCTGCGCTTCCCCGACGACCCGCAGTCCCCCGCCTTCGGCGCCACCGACAATGTGTGGATCGCGCGGGATCTCTCGGTGATGGCGGCGGTGTTCGACGTCGAGCCGGTGCTGCTGGTCTCCGAGACGCCGACACCGGGGCCGGGCGTGCGGGCGCCGCTGTTGCAGCCGCTCACGGTGAACCTCAAGAACGACCATCTGGGCTATGCCATCACCTGGGGGCTGCTCGCGGCGGTATGGGCGCTGATGAGCGGTATTCTGGCTTTCCGGGAGTGGCGAAAGCGCGCGGAAGCTTCTGCCTGATCGCGGAGCGTTGAGCAGCCGTCGCCTCTGGGCTAGGAGGGGAGGACCGCCGCTCATGGGACGCGACATGAAATACATCAGCACGCGCGGGCAGGCGCCCGTGCTCAGCTTCGAGGACACGCTGCTCGCCGGGCTTGCGCGCGACGGCGGGCTCTATCTGCCGGAGAGCTACCCCACGCTCACGCCCGACGAGATCCGCGCCATGCGGGGGCTGCGTTACGAGGAGGTGGCCTTCCGGGTGATGTGGCCCTTCCTCGGCGGGGCCTTCGGCGAGGCGACGTTCCGCGGGCTGATCGAGCGTGCCTATAGCTGCTTCCGCCACCCGGCGCGGGCGCCGCTGGTGCAGACCGGGCCCAACGACTGGATCCTGGAGCTGCAT
>JBCBHB010000469.1:0-3093 GCA_038526025.1 Pseudomonadota bacterium | reverse complement strand
GGCTCACATCGATGAGCGCGGGGGCAAGGCCCCGCATCTCCTCGGCCGAATAGCCCAGCCCCGCGAGCGCGCCGGGGCGGTACCCGTGCACGAGCACATCCGCCGCGCCCAGCAGCTCCTCGAACGCGCGACGCCCCGCCTTCGATCGCAGATCGAGCCCCGCGCATCGCTTGCCGAGCGTCACCTCCGGCTCCACACCCGGCTCGTTCCAGTCCGGCGGATCGATGCGCAGCACCTGCGCGCCGAACCCGGCAAGAAAGCGTGTGGCAACGGGGCCGGCCAGAACCCGCGTGAGGTCGAGCACGCGTAAGCCCTCGAGCGCCAGGGGTCGCCCCGCCGCGTCGCTGTCGCGCCACTCGATCAGCGGCGCGCGCCCCACCGTCAGCCCCTGTGGATGGTTCTGCCATGCCGCAAGGCTGTGCATCGCCGCCGCGCATCCGCCAGCCTCCACAATCGCCGTCTCGAGCGCTGTCTTGCCCCATGCGCCCACGGCCTGCGCAACCGCCTCCTTGGTCGCATCGCAACCGAGAACCTGCAGCGCCCTCGCGCGATGATGCGGTGCGTTGGTGTGCAGCTTGATCCAGCCGTCCGACGCCCGGTAGTCGCCCGCAATCGCGTCCCAGGCAGCCGGCAGCGTCCACCCGATCGGCCGAAGCGTCATGCCGAACCACCGGAGCACCCTGCGCCGGCTCACCGTCACCGTGCGCTCGCCAAGGAGCGCCGCCAGCTCCGCCGCGGCCGCGCCGAAGGACGCCACCGCGAGATCGGAGACGTTGAACCAGCTGCCGAGCGCGGCCTGATCGGTCTCCACCACGCGCACAGCCGGCGGCAGGTCCCGCCCGAGGGCATCGGCAATCTGATCCTGAAACGCAGTCATCGAGTGTCTTCCAGCGGCGTGCATCACAGGCCTGCCCCAGCAGGGCTGCCCCCTTGGTAGCTTCCATAACCTGCCCCCAGCGCCATTGCCTTAGTCGATTTCGCACCAGCACTCGACCGGAAGGGGCGGTTGGCGTAGCAGGCAGTCAGGATCGGAAGGCCAGCGGACGGCGACACCCATGACCAAGCGTTCCCTGCATGTCGGCTCGGCGATGATCGACATCATCTGCATCGTCGAGGAGCAGCATATCGAGCGGATGAGCTTCTCGAACGACGCCAAATCGTTCCTGATGCTCGAGACCGGGCGCAAGGTACCCGCCCAGTCGATCAGCACCCATGTGGGCGGCGGCGCCTGCAACACCGCCGTCAGCCTCGCGCGCCGGGGTTGGGACGCCGCGGTGCTCGGCCGGGCGGGGGACGATCTCAACGCCAGCGCGGTGCGCGAACATCTCGCCGAGAACAATGTCTCGGCGGAGTGGCTGCAAACGGCGGAGGATGCAGCCACCGGCACCGCCGTGATGGTGGCCAGCCACGACCGCAACGCGTCGATCTTCATCAATCGCGGGGCGAATGAGGGGATCGCCGAGGAGCACCTCGCCGAGGCGGCCTTTGCCGGGCGCGATCTCGTTCATATCGCGCCCCTTTCCTCCCGCTCTGCCGATGCCTTCGGGGCGATCGCGGCCAGGGGGCGCGCTGCCGGTGCTTTCGTCACCGCCAATCCCGGCATCCGGCACCTCACCTCCCGCACCGAGGCGTTCCTGGCGGCCCTCGGCTCGGTCGATCTCGTCTCGGTGAACCGGGTGGAGGCGGAGGCGCTGGTGCCTGCCATGTGCGCGCGCGTGGGCGAGGGGCCGGACCAAAAGCCGGGGGAAGGGGCGCCCGCGCTTCTCCGCCGCGGCCTCGCCTCCACCGGCTTCGCCATCGGCCTCCTGCGCTTCCTCGCTGCCCTGCGCGCCACGGGCCCCGCCTATGTGCTGCTGACCGACGGGACCGACGGCGCCTGGCTCGCAGGGCCCGAGGGTGTGATCTGGCGCGCCTCGCTGCCTGCCGAGGTGGCCGGCACCGCCGGCGCGGGCGACGCCTTCACCAGCACCCTCGGCGCCGCCCTCGCCGAAGGCCTCCCGGCTGCGGACGCCATGCTGGAAGCCTCCGCCAACGCCGCCTCCGTGGTCTCCGCCGTCGACACGACCACGGGCCTGCTCACCCGCGAGGCCCTCGACACCCGCCTCGCCGCGCTCGCGCCAGAGCCGCCGCTGACGTTCTGAGAACCGCTTCAGACGATGCGGAGATAGGCGTCGTATTCGATGTCGGGCACCTGGGCCATCAGCGTCGCCCGCTCCTGGCGCTTCATGGCCGCCACCACGCGGACGAACTCCGCCCCCAGCCATTCGGCCGCAAACCCCGAGCCGGCGAAGCGTTGCTCTGCCATGGCCCAGGAGAGGGGGAGCGGCCCGCCCGCCCCGGCCAGCGCCTCCGCCGCCACGGGCGCGGGGGGCTCCGCCTGCGCCTCGAGCCCCGCAAGCGCCCCGGCCAGCACGCTGGCGGCCAGTAGATAGGGGTTCGCATCCGCCCCCGCGATCCGCGCCTCCAGCCGCGCCGCCGGGCCCTCATGCGCCGGCACCCGCACCGCCACGCTCCGGTTGTCGAGCCCCCAGGCCGCCGTCACCGGCGCGTAGGAGCCCGGCATGAACCGACGGTAGCTGTTGAGATGCGGCGCATGGAGCAGGAAGCACTCCCCGAGGCTCTCCAGCACGCCCGAGACCGCGTGGCGCAGCAGCCCGTTCGGCCCGCTCGCCCCGGCCCCGTCTGTCTCCGCCGCACCGAACACGTTGCGCCCCTCCGCGTCCAGCAGGCTCAGATGCACATGCTGCCCGCTCCCGGCGCTCTCCCCGAAGGGCTTCGCCATGAAGCTCGCATCCAGCCCGTGGCGCCGCGCGATCCCCCGCGTCGCCCGCTTCAGCGCGATCATGTGATCGCAGGCCGTCAGCGCGCAGTCGCAATGGGCGAGGTTCATCTCGAACTGGCCCGGCCCGAACTCGCAGATCACCGTCTCCGCCGGCGCCCCCAGCGCCCGTGCCGCCTCCGCGATATCGGCCAGCACCGGCTCGAAGGCCCGCATCACGTCCATATCGTAGATCTGGCTGCGGCTCAGCCGGCCGCCTGCCTGCGGGTTCTTCGGCGGCTTGGGGCTTTCCGGGTCGATCAGGAAGAACTCGA
>JBCBHB010000468.1:0-3096 GCA_038526025.1 Pseudomonadota bacterium | reverse complement strand
CGGCCCGGCTCGTCGCGCACTTCGGGGTGCAGGGTTCCGCCATAGGCGACGTTCATCTCCTGGATACCGCGGCAGATGCCGAAGACGGGCTTGCCGGCGGCAACCATCGCGCGGAGGAGGGGGAGCATCACGCCGTCCCGCCCCCGGTCGAACGGGCCGTGGCGCCCGTCATCCGCCGAGCCGTACTCCTCCGGATGCACGTTCGGGCGCGCGCCGGTGAGGACCAGACCGTCGAGCAGATCGACGAGCTCGCCCGTGCTCGCGGCCTCGGGCATGCCGGGCAGGACGATGGGCCAGCCGCCGGCCGCCTCCACCACCGCCTGCAGCGACCGGTCGCCCGTTACCTGCGCATCGTAGGTGTCGTTCACCCGGTGGGCGTTGGCGCTGACGCCGATCAGGGGGCGGTTTCCGGGCATCGTCACTCCTCGCAGGCGGCGTACCGCTCCAGCGTCATGAGATCCGCTTGCTGCGAAATGATCCCGGACATGAACGTATCGCCCTCGAACCACAAGGCAACGATAACGCTCCACTGTTGATCGGGGAGGAGGATCACGGGCTCCGTGTCACGCGGGCAGCGGCGCAGGGCGGAGACCATCTCGAGCGCGCCGAAACGGTGATTGCTGACGCCAGGATGCTCGGCGATCTGGCGCGGGACCTCCCCGGCAAAGGACCAGAGGCGGAGCGTGCCGCCGATATGCGGCGTCTCGACATAAGCGACATCGTCGATGCCATCGCCCGTGAAGTCCGCGATCGCCGCCGGGGCGAGCCAGCGGTTGGCGCGACCGATGAAGGGCGTTGCGGCGATCTTGGTGAGCCGGCCGTCGCGGATGCTGTAGATCGCGAGCTGCGCGCCCTTGGCGCTGTCGGCCTCGATGACGATGGCGTCGGTCAACCCGTCGCCCGTCACGTCCGCAAGGCGCGGCGCGAGGTCCTCGAACACGCGGTTCCGGGGCAGGACAACGGCAGCGTCGCAGGGGCCGAGCCGGGTACCGTCGGGCAACGTCGCCTCGACCCTCAGCCCGCCGGGCTCCCAGGCGTCGCCCAAGGCGCCGTGCGGGTACCGGTCCGTCGCGTCGGAGAAGCCGGCCCAGGTAATGCCTGGGCCCTGCGCGCGCGCCTCCCCCGAGTTGGGCGGCGGCGCCGGGTAATCGCAGGCGGCCGCGGCGAGCGGCGCCAGCAAGGCGGCGAGCGCGAGGGCTGCCGCACGCACCCTCAGATCTGCTTCTCGGGCATGCGGACCACCAGCCCGTCGAGCGCCGGGGTCACCTTGAGCTGGCAGGTGAGGCGCGAATTGTCCTTCGGCTCGTAGGCGAAGTCGAGCATGTCGACCTCCATGTCCTCCTTCGCCGGGAGCTTATCGGTCCAGGCCGTGTCCACGTAGACATGGCAGGTGGAGCAGGCGCAGGCGCCGCCGCAATCGGCGTCGATGCCCGGAATGTTGTTGGTCACGGCCCCTTCCATCACGGTGAGGCCCTCGGCGACGTCGACGACGTGCTCGGTCCCGTTGTGCTCGATATAGGTGATCTTCGGCATGGCAGCGGTCCTTCTGGCGGGAGGGCCGGGTCGGCGTTGGTGATGTTTGAGGGCACGCTGGCCCCTCGCGGTTCGGCGGCGTTCCTAGCGCCTCGTTTTCTCGCGCGCCAGACCCGGCTGCGCATCATCGTCGTCATCGAAGCTGCCGGTGGTCGCGCCGAGGATACTGCGGGCGGAGGCGAAGGGCACCGCTTCGAGGACGAGGGGCCCGGCGCCGCTGTCGCGCTCGACGGGTGCCGTGCGGCGGAGATAGCCGTGGGTGAAGGCCACCGCCACGCTGCCGACGATGACGGCGGCGAGAGCCTGGATCGCCACTGCGGACTGCGGACCGAGGGCAAGGAGCCCGGCGGAGGAGAGGGCCGCGAGCACGGGAATGGCCGCCGCGTCGCGCGACCAGTTGAAGCCGGTCGACCAGAGCGGACGGCCGAGATTGTTGCACGCCGCGTTCGAGACGAAGAGCCAGCCGGTGAAGAGGAAGGCGCCCGCGCCATAGACGGTGAAGGCGCGCACCACTTCCTCGCCCGCGCCGGTGACACCGAAGCTTGCGACCAGCCAGTCCTGCGCGAGCCAGAGCACGGCCCAGACCACGGCGACATAGGCGGCGGCGAGGATCAGCGCGTCGCGGTAGGTGCTGCGGATCCGGTCGTTGAGGCCCGCGCCCGCGTTCTGCCCGAAGATCGGGCCGACGGCGCCGGACATGGCATAGAGCCCGCCGAAGGCCACGGTGCCGACGCGGCCGATCACGGCCCAGCCCGCCACCGCCTCGTCCCCGTACTCGGCCACCACGCGGGTGAGGTAGGCCATGCCGAAAGGTGTGGAGAGCTGGGTGGCGACCGCTGGGCCCGCGATGCGCAGAAGGTCGCCCGTGTCGGCCGCGAGCCGGGTTGCAGAGGGCTTTCCCAGCAGATCGTGCACCCGGGTGACGTAGTAGAGCCCGAGGCCGGCGATGAAGAGCCGTGTGATGATCGCCACGATCGCCGTGCCGTCGAGCCCGAGGCCGAGGGCGAAGATGAAGATTGGGTCGAGCACCGCGGCGAGCGCACCGCCCGAAAGCGTCACGGTCATCGCCCGCTTCGCGTCGCCCTCCGCGCGCAGGAGGCCCGAGGTCACCATGGCAACGCCGAGGAGGGGGATGGCCGGCAGAACGATGGCCAGGTAGCGCTCCGCCAGCGCCGCCGTCCGCCCCGTGGCGCCGAGAAGGGCCAGCGCCTCGGCGCGATAGATGAAGGCGAGGATGGCGCAGAGCGTGAGGGCCGTGAGCAGAGCCGCCAGCGCGGTGCCGGCCTTCTCCCGCGCGCCTTCCCGGTCCCCCGCCCCGATGGCACGGCTGACGGTGGCGGAGGCGGCGATGGCGAGGCCGATGGAGACGGAGACGAGGAAGAACTGGAACGTGCCGGCGAAGCCGATGGCCGCCGCCAGCTCCTCCTGCCCCAGCATCGCGATGTAGAAGAGGTTCAGCGCGTCCACCATGAAGAGCGCCATAAGCCCGACCGCGCTGGTGCCCGTCATCACCGCCACATGGCGCATCGTGGGCCCGCGCGTGAAGCGGCCCTGGCCTTCCGG
>JBCBHB010000467.1:0-3099 GCA_038526025.1 Pseudomonadota bacterium | reverse complement strand
ATGAGGCGATTGCCGAGCCGCCGCAAGCGCCGAACCTGCCGCCGGCAGCGGCTCCGGAGCCGGAGCGCCGGGCGCAGGATACCCCGGTCTCTGCGCCGAGGCCCGCCGCCCCTTCGCCCGAGCCATCGCCCGACCCTTCCCCGGCGCCGCAGGTGATGCCCGACCCCGTTTCGGAACTGGAGCCAGACCCCGCACCGGCGCCGGCCGCTGCCCCGATGGCCGATCCTGCGTCTGAGCCTGAGATAGCGCCTGAGCCGGAGCCGGCGCGCAAGCCCGGTTTCCTCGCCCGCACGTTCGGCGCGAAGCCTGCACTGCCCACTCGCGTGCTCGACGATGCGATGCTCGAGAGCCTAGAGGAGGTCCTGATCCAGGCGGATATGGGGGTCGAGACCTCCATCGCCCTCTCGGCCCGGCTCTCGGAGGGGCATTACGGCCGGCGGGTGACCACGCCCGAGCTCAAGTCCCTCATCGCCGCGGAGGTGGCCGAAGTGCTCCGCCCCGTCGCCCGGCCGTTGCCGATCTATGCGAAGCGGCCGCAGGTCGTTCTCGTGGTCGGCGTGAATGGATCGGGCAAGACCACCACCATCGGCAAGCTCGCCAGCCAGCTTCGCGCTGCGGGCAAGCGGGTGGTGATCGCGGCGGGAGACACGTTCCGTGCCGCCGCCGTGGAGCAGCTTCAGGTTTGGGGAGAGCGTGCCGGCGTGCCGGTGATGACAGCGCCGCAGGGGAGCGATCCCGCAAGCCTTGCCTACGACGCCTTCGTGCGGGCCGAGGCGGAGGGGGCGGATCTGCTCCTGGTCGATACCGCAGGGCGCCTGCAGAACCGGCAGGACCTGATGGAGGAGCTTGCCAAGATCGTCCGCGTCATCCGGAAGAAGGATCCCGAAGCGCCGCACAACACCGTGCTGGTGCTCGACGCAACAACCGGCCAGAACGCGCTCACCCAGGTCGACACGTTCCGGCGCATTGCGGATGTCACCGGGCTTGTGATGACAAAGCTCGACGGCACGGCCAAGGGCGGCGTGCTGGTCGCGCTGGCAGACCGTTTCGGCCTGCCGATCCATGCGATCGGTGTGGGCGAGCAGATCGACGATCTCTCACCCTTCGACCCTGACGAGTTCGCCGCGGCGATCACCGGGCTGGAGCCCTGAACGGGAACCGGCGGGGTCGCGATCGGTGCGGGTCTATCCTGCGAAGAGCATCACCCGCTCGGTAATGCTGTCATAGGGCACCTCGGGGACCTCTTCGCCGATCTCCGAGGGCATGGGTTCTCGGTCTTCCTCGCCGGCCGGGATCTCGGCCTCGCTCTGCTCGTCCATCATCGCCGTCTCCTGCTCGCTATCGGCGCTTCGCAACATTCTTGCGGGCGTCTGCTGCGCCCATCGCGGAACGCGCTTCTTCCACGCTTCCAACGCATGAAGGTGTCGATCCATTCCGTGGCAGCAAACCACTGGAAGGTTGCTTTTCCGATACGCGCGATGGCGCTTTGCTGGCTGGAAACCGCATCGGGGACACTGCGCGGGAACAGGGCAGGGGCGATGAGCATCTGCCGCATCGTTAGGCCGCCCGATGCAGGCGGCGCTGCGGGCCCTGGGCGCGCATGGATGGTGGGGGGCGTGGATGGGTGAGTTGATCGCCGGCATGGCAGGCACGCGGGAGGGCGAGGTGCTCGCCTTCGCGCTGGCGCTGCTGTCGGCGCTGGCGCATGCAACCTTCGGGGCAATCAACAAGGGCGGGGTCGATCCGTATCTGAACCGCGGCGCGATCAATGTCTGCTACGGGCTCGGCGCGCTGCCCTTCGCGCTCTTCGTCTTCCCCTGGCCCACGCCGGAGCTCTGGGCGCTGCTGGCGGGCGTCTATGTCATCCATCTCGTCTACGAGTGGTTCCAGTCCGCCGCCTTCGAGAAGGGGGACTTCACGCTCGTCTACCCCATCGCGCGCGGCACGGGGCCCCTGCTGATCGCGATCGGCTCCGCCCTTGTCTTCGGGGAGCATCTCGGGCTGTGGCAGTGGTTCGGCGTCGTGACCCTGTCGGCCGCGATCATGGGGCTCGCGGTGGTCAACCTGCGCCAGAAGGGGGTGGCGGCGGATGCGCTGGTGGGCCTGCGGGCGGCGATCGTGATGGCGCTGCTCACGGGCGTGATGATCGCGATCTACACGATCTGGGACGCCTACGGGATCCGGCAGGCGGCGGACCCGTTCACCTTCCTCGCCTGGTTCTTCGTGCTCGGTGGGCTGGGCTTTCCATGGGTGGCGGCGTGGCGGTGGCGCAGCCTCGCGCCCGCGGCTCGGCCGGCGGTGAGCGACCTTCTCACACGCGGCATCTTCGGGGCCTTCATCGCCTATCTGAGCTTTGGCGCCGTGATGCTGGCCACGCGGCTCGACAAGGTGGGGGAAGCGGCGGTGCTGCGGGAGACCTCGATCATCTTCGCGACGGCCATCGGTGTCTTCTTCTTCCACGAGCGTGTCGACGGGGCGCGCCTCGCGCTCATCCTGTTGATCCTTGCCGGCGCGATGCTCGTCGAGTTCGGTCACCCCTGAGCCCCAGGTGCCGCGAGAGCCGATCCGGTCAGGCAGCTGCCGTTCTGGGGGTGGAGGAGCCATCCCCGTCGCGGGCCTGCTGGGCGATGAGGCGTTTCAACTCCTCTGCCTGCAGCGCGAGGTCGCGCGCCCGCTCCGTGGTGTGTTCCGAGGTCTGGGCGTTCTGCTGGATCGTGGCGTCGAGCGCGCTGATCGCGCCATTGATCTGGTCCGCCCCCGCCCGCTGTTCCTGCGTCGCGGCGGCGATCTCCTGCACCAGGTCTGCCGTGCGCCCGATATCGGGCAGCAGCGCGTCCAGCGTCTCGCCCGCGCGCTCCGAGGTTGCGAGCGTACGCTCGGACAGCGTCGAGATATCGGCGGCGGCGCGGCTGCTCCGCTCCGCCAGCTTGCGCACCTCCGAGGCCACGACGGCGAAGCCGCGGCCATGTTCCCCGGCACGGGCGGCCTCGACCGCTGCGTTGAGAGCGAGCAGATCCGTCTGGCGTGCAATCTCCTGGACGATCCCGATGCGCTGGGCGATTTCCGTCATCGCGCCGGCGGCCTCGCGCACGGCCTCGC
>JBCBHB010000466.1:0-3117 GCA_038526025.1 Pseudomonadota bacterium | reverse complement strand
TGGCCGGGCCTTCGACGAGGCGCCGGACGCCGCGAAAGCCGTCGAAACCGCGGAGCAGAGCCTCTTCGCCACCCTCGCTGAGGTCGAACCCCGGGTCGCCACCGCGCTGGAAGTCGAGGACTTTTCCGGGGCGATGACCGCGATGGCCGCGCTGCGTGGCCCGGTCGACGCGTTCTTCGACGATGTCACGGTCAACGCCGACGATGCCGCGCTCCGCGAGAACCGCCTCCGCCTCCTCAACGCGCTGCGTGGCCTCATGCGGCGCGTCGCGGTCTGGGAAGCGATCCAGGACTGAGCGGGGACACCCGGCGCCGGGACTGACACCGCCCTGCGCCAGTCCACCCCCCGCGGCTTTCCGTACGCGTCCGCGCCCTTGTGCGGGCGCGAAGGGGCGCGGTATGCCCGAGGGATGAAAATGGTGTCCGAAACGCTCGGTTGGATCGTGCCGCGGGCCGCAGGCGGGCCGGCGGAGGGTCGCATCGCGCCCGCGGGCCCGTCACCGTCGGAAGCCCCCGAACGTTTCGGTCTGAAATCCGCCCGGCTCGGCGCTGCGGCGGCTCTCGGCCTGCCCGTGCCGCCTGCCTTCGTCATCGACTGCGCCACCATGGCCGACCCGGCCGCCGCAGAAGGCGCGCTCGCCCGCGGTCTCGCCCGGCTGGAGGAGATCGCGGGGGTGCAGCTGGGCGATCCGAACGCCCCTCTCCTCCTCGCCCTCCGACCCTCCGCGCCCCCGGGCGCCACCGGGCCCGCAGGCGGCGGGGGCGGTGCGCTCGTCCCCTCGATCCTCAACATCGGCGTGACGGCGGAGACGCTCCCGGCCCTCGAAGCCCGCCTCGGCGCCCGCGCGGCGGCGGATCTCGCCCGCCGGTTCATCCAGTCCTGGGGGGCGGGCGTGGCGGGGCTCGACGGCGAGGAGTTCGAATACGCCATGCACGATGCGGTGCGGCGCGCCGGCGTTGAGAGCGAGGAGGCGCTGGACGCCGCGGCCCTCGCCCGTGTCGCCGCCGATTGCCGCGCGATGCTGGAGGAGGAGGACGCCCTGCCGCCCGAGGATGCGCGCGCGCAGCTTGCCAAGGCGCTGGCGGCCATGGGCAAGGCCTGGGCCGGGCCCGGCGGACAGGCGCGCCGTGCGGCCCGCGGGGGCGATGCGGAAGCGGGTCTCGCGATCATGGTCCAGGTCATGGCGCTCGGCCTTGGCGGCAGCGCTGCGGCGCTCTCGGGCGCGGGCCTCGCCGGTTTCCGGTCCGAGACAACGGGTGCCGTGCGCCTGGCGGGTCGCTTCCTGGCGGAGGCGCAGGGGGAGGAGGCGCTGATGGGCCTGCGCACCCCGCTCCTCCTCACGGTCTCGGAGCGCCTGGCGGAGGGGCAGCGGGACCCGGCGCTCGAGGAGCGGGCACCCAGTGTTACCGAGGCGCTCACTGCGGCCGGGCTGCTTCTGGAGGACCGTCTTGCCGAGGACTTCGCGCTCGACTTCACGCTCGAGACCGGCCGGCTCTGGATCACCGAGCTGCGCCCCGCGAAGCACTCCGCCCGCGCCGCCGTGCGCCTGGCCGTGGACCTCGCGGACCGCGGCGCCATCACCCGCGACGCGGCGCTCCAGCGTATCGATCCGGGCGCGCTCGAGGCGCATCTGCACCCGACCATCGACGAAAGCGCGCCGCGGGACCTGATCGGCCAGGGGCTGCCCGCCTCGCCCGGCGCCGCCTCCGGCCCGCTGGTGTTCACGCCCGAGGCGGCGGAGGCTGCGGCGGCGGGGGGAAAGGCCGCGATCCTGGCGCTGGTCGAGACGAGCCCTGAGGACATCCGCGGCATGCACGCGGCCCATGGCGTGCTCACGGTAAGGGGCGGGATGACGAGCCATGCCGCCGTCGTCGCCCGCGGGCTCGGCAAGCCCTGCGTCGTGGGGGCCAAGACCCTGAGGCTCTCGAAGCGCGAGCCGGCGCTTCTCACGGCCGAGGGCCGCCGCTTTGCCGAAGGCGATGTGATCACAGTCGATGGCGCATCGGGCCAGGTGATCGCCGGCGCCGTCGAGACCCGGGCGCCGGAGCTGACGGGCGCCTTCGCGCGGCTGATGACCTGGGCGGACGAGACCCGTCGGCTCGGCGTGCGCGCCAATGCCGATACGGGCGCCGATGCCCGCGTGGCGGCCGGCTTCGAGGCGGCGGGTATCGGGCTCTGCCGTACGGAGCACATGTTCTTCCAGGGCGGGCGCATCACCCCCATGCGCCGCATGATCCTGGCCGGTAGCGCGGAGGATCGGCGCGCGGCCCTGGCCGAGCTTCACCCGATGCAGCGCTCGGATTTCACCGGGCTCTTCCGGGCGATGCCGGGCCTGCCGGTGGTGATCCGTCTCCTCGACCCGCCGCTCCACGAATTTCTGCCCCATGGCGCCGCGGAGATCGCGGAGCTTGGCCGGACGCTGGGTCTGCCCGAGGACGAGGTACTCCTCCGCGCCCGCGAGCTTGCCGAGTTCAACCCGATGCTGGGCAAGCGGGGCTGCCGGGTGGGCATCGCGTACCCCGAGATCTACGAGATGCAGGTGCGCGCCGTTCTCGAGGCGGCCATCGATGCGGGCGAGGAGGGCGGGCAGCCGGTGGTGCCCGAGATCATGATCCCGCTCGTCTCGGCAGTGCGCGAGCTCGCGCTTCTCCGCGAGCGGATCGACGCGGTGGCCAGCGCCGTTCGGGCCGAGCGGGAGACCATGGTGGACTACCGCGTGGGCGTGATGCTCGAGACGCCGCGGGCCTGCCTGCGCGCCGGCGAGATCGCCCGGCTGGCGGATTTCATCAGCTTCGGGACCAACGACCTCACGCAGATGACCTATGGCCTCAGCCGGGACGATGCCGGGCGTTTCATGCCGGACTATGTGAGCCAGGAGATCTACGAGCACGACCCCTTCCACAGCCTCGACCATGAAGGGGTGGGCGAGCTCATGCAGATCGCCACGGAACGGGCCCGGGCCGTGAAGCCCGACATCTCCGTCGGGCTCTGCGGCGAGCAAGGGGCGGATGCGCGCTCGGTCGCGTTCTGCGAGCGGGCGGGCTTCGACTATGTGAGCTGCTCGCCCCAGCATGCGCGCGAGCGCCGGTTTGCCCCCTGCCCTCAGCGCCTCCAGCG
>JBCBHB010000465.1:0-3130 GCA_038526025.1 Pseudomonadota bacterium | reverse complement strand
CCCATGCGGTGCAGGGCGAGGGTAAGGACAGCCGCGGTGACGCCCGAGCCGCAGCTCGTGATGATGGGCCGGGCAAGATCCACGCCCGCCGCCTCGAACGCCGCCTTGAGCGCCGGCACATCCTTCATTGTCCCGTCCGCGTTCAGCAGCGTGGCGTAATGCACGTTGCGTGCGCCGGGAATGTGCCCCGAGCGCATGCCGGGCCGTGGTTCCGGCTCCTCCCCCCGGAAGCGGCCGGGGGACCGCGCATCGACGATCTGCTCCTCGCCAAGCTTCACCTGCAACGCGACCTGCGTGACATCGCGGACGAGCGACGCGTCCCGCCGCGCGGTGAAGTGCCGGTCCCGAGGATCCGGCGGCATGTCCTCCACCGGCCGGCCCTCGGCCATCCACTTGGGCAGGCCGCCATCGAGCACCACCACGTCCTCATGCCCGAAGAGGCGGAACATCCACCAGACGCGCGCGGCGGAGAACAGGCCCTTCTGGTCGTAGACCACCACCCGGTGCCCGTCCCCAATGCCCATGGCGCGAACGCGGGAGACGAACTTCTCGACCGGCGGCGCCATATGCGGCAGGTCGGACTTCGCATCCGCAATCTCGTCGATGTCGAAGAAGCGCGCGCCGGGGATGTGCGCATCGGCATAGAGAGCGGCAGCATCACGCCCCTCGGTCGGCAGGTAGTACGACCCGTCCAGCACCCGAATGTCGGGTGCGCCGAGGCGCGTGGCCAACCACTCAGTCGATACCAGAAGATCCTCGGCCATCGCCGCCTCCCCGGAAGCCCTTGAGGTTCGCCTAGCCTCAGACGACCGACAGCGCAAGCAGGCCGAGACTGAGACGCCGCGCAGGCGGCCGCGGCACAGGCCTCACCGTTTGGGTTTGCGGAAGCTAAGCTTCTGGTCGGCGAGCTCGTTCTTCGTGCCGACCCAGGCATAGGCCAGCAGAGCTGGATCCCGCTGGCCCACCGTGATCCGGTGGCGCCGGCCCGGCGGGTTGAAGAGCATGGAGCCCGGGGCGAACACCCCATCGTCGTTCTGGCTGACACTCCCGGAGAGCACATAGTAGCTCTCGGTGATCCCGGTATGGGCGTGAGACGGATAGGTGCAGCCCGGCGCGAAGAGCACGAGGCCGATGATCACCTCATCGGTGGCGACAGGCCCCTGCGGTCCGGCGAGCTCGGCCCAGGCGAAGCGATCGACCAGGCCACGGGGCACCTTGTCGTAGCCGTAGAGCCAGGCGAGCCGCGGCACCAACCGCTCGAGGGTCCGCACCAGCGGAGCGGGGCGCTGCTCGAGGCGGCCCAGGTCCAGCGCCCGCATCAGATGCGAGATCACCGGTTTCGTCTCCGGCACACGGTCCAGCAGCGGCGGGTTGGCCTTGATCACACGGCTCAGCGCCTCGCGCACCGTGCGCTGATGGTGCCGAATGGCTTCCGAACCGCCGGCGCCGGAATTGCGGTAGAGCTCGTAGAACTCACGCAACACGTAGCGCCAGTCGGGCTCGGCCGACATGCGGCGCGCCGGTGCGGCAGACTGTGGCAGCTCTGCCGGCTCCGACGCCGCGTCTTCGGCTGGAAACTCGCTGGGCACGTGGTTCTGCATCCCTACGCTCCTAATCCAAGATCACGGAGACACGCCGGTTCTGCCGGCCCTTCTTTTCGATCTTTCCAAGGGACAGGGCGCCGATCTCGCCCGTGCGGGCGACATGCGTGCCGCCGCAGGGCTGGAGGTCGACCGGCGTCTCCCCAACGCCGATCCGAACAAGCCGGACCCGCCCTGCGCCCATGGGCGGCTTCACCGCCATCGTCTTCACAAGACCGGGATTGGCCTCCAGCTCCGCATCGGTGATCCACTCGGCGGTGACCGGATGATCCTCCTCGACCAGCCGGCGGAGCTCCGCCTCAAGGGCCGCCTTGTCCTCCGGCGCCTCTGCCATGTCGAAGTCGAGCCGGCCCTTCTCGGCACCGATGCTGCCGCCCGTGACCGGGAGCGGGATGACGACCGAAAGGAGATGAAGCGCCGTGTGGCAGCGCATGTGGCGGAACCGGCGTTCCCAATCGAGCACCGCCTCGACCTCTGCGCCAGCCGGTGGGCGCGCCGCAGCCTCCGCCGGGACATGCGCGATGCCGTCCTCAGCCTTCACGGCGGTGACGACAGGCATCTCCCCGCCATCCCAGCGCAACAGGCCGGCATCCCCCGGCTGTCCGCCGCCCGTGGCGTAGAACACCGTGCGGTCGAGCACCACGCCGCCTTCCGCCGTATGCGCAACTACGGTGGCGGTGCAGTCTCGGAGATAGGCGTCGTCGCGGAACAGTGGCTCGGTCATGGGTCGGGTCCTTCAGGCAAGCGCGCACCTGCTATTCGCAGGCGCAACATAGAGCAAGACGGAAGCCTTGCAGGGGCATCACTTTCCACCGTTTTCGAGAGCCACTCTTCCGCGCCCCGCGCCGGCCGGATTTAGCGTGCGTCGCCGGGTCCGTCCGCATCCGGGTCGGCGCCCGCCGGCACTGCGCGGGGGCGGCGCGCGCCCTCCAACCGGGCAACGGTGGCACCGGGTCCCTCATCCTGCGCCACAACACCAGCGGCGGGAGGACGCTGGAGCGACACTTCGCTGCGCTGAACCGGGATCTCGATGCCCGCCTCGCGGAAGCGCTTGTGGATCTCGAAATGGAAGTCCGACTGGACGTTGAGAATCCAGTTCACGTCACGCAGGACGGCGCGCACCTCGAACAGCATCGCGTAGTCCGAGTAGCCGCGGAAGAGCACGAAGGGCTGCGGACGGCGCAGCACCATGGGATGCGCCCGCGCCACCTCCAGCATGATCCGCTCCACCTCTCGCGGCTCGCTTCCCATGGAAACCTTCACGGCGACGATGACACGGCCATTGAGGTTGGTGTGCGTCCAGTTGATGACCGTCGCACTCACCAGCTCGGAATTCGGGACGATGAGAGAGGCACGGTCGAACGTCTCGATCACGGTGGAGCGGACATTGACGCGCTGGACATAGCCCATGCCCGAGCCGAGCTCGACCCAGTCCCCTGCCTTGATCGGCCGCTCGATCAGCAAGATCAGCCCTGAGACGAAGTTGTTGACGACGTTCTGCAGCCCTCTCCGTGGGTATCGGCTTCGGG
>JBCBHB010000464.1:0-3154 GCA_038526025.1 Pseudomonadota bacterium | reverse complement strand
CCCCGGCAGGCACCGCGCAAGGATGCCGGCGGCCTGCATGGCCGCAAGCGCCGGTGCGGGATCGGGTGCGGCGAGGAGCCGGCGGAACTCATGGCCGATGCGCTCGCGCGCCAGCCCCTCGATCCCCTCCGCCTCCGCCGCGCAGGCGGCCAGCCCCTCGGCATCGATCCCGCCGTCGGGGTCCGCGTACCAGGCGTGGAAGCGGAAGAAGCGAAGGATGCGGAGATAGTCCTCCCGGATCCGCTCGGCAGGCGCACCGATGAAACGCAGTCGCCGCGCTTCGAGATCCGCAAGCCCGCCCAGCGGGTCGATCACCGTGCCGGTTGCATCGGCGTAGAGCGCGTTCATCGTGAAGTCCCGCCGCGCGGCATCGGCCGCGAGGCTCTGGCCGAAGGCGACCGTCGCGTGGCGCCCATCGGTCTCCAGATCGGCCCGGAGGGTCGTGACCTCCACGCCCGTGCCCTGCGCAACGGCCGTTATGGTGCCATGGTCGATGCCCGTGGGCACCGCCTTCAGCCCGGCCGCCACAAGGCGCCTCTGCACCTCTTCCGGCAGGAGCGGCGTGGCGACGTCGAAATCCCCGGGCCGCAGGCCGAGCAGCCCGTTGCGCACGGCACCGCCCACGAGGAACGCCGTCTCGCCCCCGCCAAGCGCGGCGAACACGGGGCCGAGCCCCGGCGCCGCCATCAGATCCGCCGGCAGGCGGCGGTCCGTCACCCAGGCGGGATCGACCAGCGCACCGCTCATCCGCCGCCCGCCGCGGTCGCCCCGCCAGTGCCCGACCCGGGGAGACGGCCCAGGCGCTCCAGCCGGTCGGAAAGCCCCTTCAGCATGCCGGCCGTGGCGCCCCAGATGTAATACTCGCCCCAGGGCATCGCGTAGAAGTACCGCCGCCCGCCCTGCCATTCCCGGTGGTGGCGCACCCGGTTCGACGGGTTCATCAGGAAATCCAGCGGGCACTCGAAGATCTCGTCCACCTCCCCCGGTTCGGGCGTGCCCCGCCAGGAAGGCTCCACCAGCCCGACAAAGGGTGAGACGCGGAAGGCCGTGGACGTCACATAGGGGTCGAGCTCACCCAGAAGCTGCACGGCAATGCGCGGCAGGGCGATCTCCTCCTCCGCTTCCCGAAGGGCAGCATCGAGCGGTGAGGCGTCCCCGTCGTCCAGCTTCCCGCCCGGAAAGCTGATCTGTCCGGCATGGTGCTTGAGATGGCGCGAGCGCACGGTGAGGATCACGCGCAGACCATCGGCGCGGGTTACGAGCGGGCACAGCACCGCCGCCGGCCGCTCCCGCACCGAGCCGGGAGCAGGCCGGAACTCGGGCGCAAGGTCGAAATCGGAACGCGGGCCCAGCGGTGGCAGGGCGAGCGCGTCTTCGATATCGCTGAGGCGGAGAACCATGCGCGTGATGTGACGCGCCGGGCGGGCCGGTGCAAGGCCGGCCGATGGCGATGCAGGGGCGGCGGAGGAGCCAGGTGCAGGAAACGGACGGCAAGAACGGCGCAGCAGCGAACGCGGCGAAGGACGAGAGCGATGGGCGAGCACCATGGCGCGATGCCCTCGCCGACGCGCTCGCCGGCAAGGACCCGGTGCTCGGTGCAGCCGTTCCCCGCATCATCGCCGTCTTCATCCTGTTGACGGCGGCCGCGGTCGCGCTCGAGACGGTCGAGGGCCTGCCGCGCTGGATCCACGTGCTGCTCCTCACCATCGAGGTCGTCGCGGTCGCCGTCTTCATGTCGGAATACGTCCTGCGCCTCTTCGCCGCAGAGAAGCCCCTGAAATACGCCCTCAGCTTCTGGGGGATCGTCGACCTTCTGTCGTTCCTGCCCACGATCTTGCTGCTGGGGTTCGATATGCTGGGCCTGCGGGCCCTCCGCCTCCTCAGGCTCCTGCGGCTCCTGAAGCTGGTGAAGCGCGAGGCACCCGTCCTGCGGCTCTGGAAGTCCCTCTCCCATGTTCGGGACGAGCTGGTGGCCGTGTTGGTGGCCGCCCTGATCCTGCTCTACCTCTCCGCCGCGGGCATCTACTTCTTCGAGCACCACGTGCAGCCCGAGGCCTTCAGCTCGATCCCGGCCTCGATGTGGTGGGCGATCGTGACACTCACGACCGTGGGCTATGGCGACGTCGTGCCCGTCACCCTGGGCGGGCGCATCTTCACGGGCTTCGTCATGCTGGTGGGCATCGGCCTGATCTCCGTGCCCACGGCGCTCATCGCCAGCGCCATGATGGCGACGCGTCGCGCGCGAAGTAACACCCACGCCCTGGCGGACCGTATCTCGGGCCCCATCGCACAGCGCGTCTCCTTTCTCGTCGAGCAGGAGTTGGAGCGTCAGCGGAGGGAGGACGAAGAGACCGAAGCGGCGCAGAAAGAGCGGCGCGGCCCCTAGGAGATCGCCACTACTCGGGCAGTTCGGCGGCCGGTATGATGGGGAAGAACAGGCCCTCGCTGCGCAGGCCGAACCAGTCCGCGCCTTCATGCACCGCGATCTCGCCGATCTCCACCAGCCGGTAGAAGCTCTTGCGGTCGATCAACGCCTCTAGCCCCCGGCGCACATGCACGTAAGGCGAAGGCTCGCCGGTCTCCGCATCGCGCACCACGCGGATCGGGTTCTCCGGCCCCGCCACCGTCTCGTCCCCCACATTCGTCACGAAGGTGAGCACCTGGCCCGCCGGCCCGTCTTCCGCCCGGAAATCGACTGCGACGAATGGCGCGTCATCGACCGTGATTCCGATCTTCTCCACCGGGGTCACGAGGAAGTGTTTGCCGTCCTCGAGCTTCAGGACGCTGGCAAAGAGCTTCACCAGCGCTTCCCGTCCGATGGGCGTGCCGAGATACCACCACTGCCCGTTCCGCGCGATCCGGATGTCGAGATCCCCGCAATAGGGCGGGTTCCAAAGGTGAACTGGCGGCGGGCCCTTAGCTTTCTTGGCCGCCGCACTCACCGCCTTCGCCAGGCTGTCTGCCTTGCCCGGATCGGTGTTCGCAACGTCACCCGCAGGGGCCTCATTCACATTAGGTTTCCCATTTCCACATGAAACCATCGGGTCAAGCCTTTGCCTTTCCGCTCATGCCTATACTTTAAGGCGGTCGAGCTGGGATGACAGCGCTGGCTGTGACTGGCACGAAAAGCTTTGCGATGGGCGGGGGCGAGGGG
>JBCBHB010000463.1:0-3128 GCA_038526025.1 Pseudomonadota bacterium | reverse complement strand
TGCGCCCCGATCAGGCGCACGCCCTCCGGCAGCTTCATGGCGATCTTGCCGTTCGCCTTCACATTGGTGAAGTCGCCGAGCTGGTTGCGCCGCACATCGCCCTCGGAGGTGGCGAACACGATCTGCAGATCGTCCCACTCCTCCTCGGCCCGGTCCACCGGCATGATCGCGGCAATACCCACGCCCTGCTCGATGGGCAGGATGTTCACCAGCGCCTTGCCCCGCGCGTTCCGCCCGCCCAGCGGCAGGCGCCAGGTCTTCAGCTTGTAGACGATCCCGCTGGTGGTGAAGATGAGCAGCGGCGTGTGCGTGTTGGCAACGAAGAGCCGGCTGACAAAGTCGTCGTCCTTCATCGCCATGCCGGCGAGGCCCTTGCCGCCCCGCGCCTGCGCCCGGAACTCCGAGAGCGGGGTGCGCTTGATGTAGCCGCCATGCGTGATGGTGACGACCATGTCCTCGCGCTCGATGAGGTCCTCGTCGTCGAGGTCCCCCTCCCACTCCACAATCTCAGTGCGCCGCGGCGTGGCGAAGCCTTCCTTCACCGCCGTCAGCTCGTCCCGGATGATCTGCATGATCCGCTCGCGCGAGCGCAGGATGTCGAGATAGTCGGTGATCTTCTCGGCCAGCTCCGCCAGCTCGTCCCCGATCTCCTTCACGCCCATGGCCGTGAGGCGCTGGAGCCGGAGGTCGAGGATCGCACGCGCCTGCGCGTCCGAAAGGTTGTAGGTGCCGTCCTCGTTCAGCGTGTGGTTCGGGTCGTCCACCAGCCGGATGTATTCGGCAATGTCCTCCGCCGGCCAGCGCCGCTCCTTCAGCCGCTCACGCGCCGTCGCCGGGTCGGGTGAGGAGCGGATGGTCGCCACCACCTCGTCCACGTTCGAAACGGCAACCACGAGGCCGGACAAGAGATGCGCCCGTTCCCGCGCCTTCATCAGCAGGTGGGCAGTGCGCCGGGCGATCACCTCCTCGCGGAAGGCGATGAAGGCCTTCAGGAAGGTGATGAGATCGAACTGCTCCGGCTTGCCGCCGTTCAGCGCCAGCATGTTGCAGCCGAAGGTCGTCTGCAGCGAGGTGAAGCGGTAGAGCTGGTTCAGCACCACGTCCCGCGTCGCGTCGCGCTTCAGGTCGATCACGATGCGCACGCCGAACCGGTCGCTCTCGTCCTGGATGTGCGCGAGCCCTTCGACGCGTTTCTCCTTCGCGAGCTCAGCGATCCGCTCCACGAGCGTGGACTTGTTCACTTGATAGGGGATCTCGGTGACGACGATCCGGGGGCGGCCGGCGGCCTCAATTTCCTTCTCGTCGATCCGCGCGCGCAGGATCACGCTGCCACGCCCTGTCATGTAGGCCTTCAGCGTGCCGGAGCGGCCAAGGATGATCCCGCCCGTCGGAAAGTCCGGCGCCGGGATCAGCTCCATCAGCGTCTCGAGGTCCACCTCCGGATCGTCGATCACCGCCAGCGTCGCGTCGATCACCTCGCCGAGATTGTGGGGCGGGATGTTGGTCGCCATGCCGACGGCGATGCCGCCCGCGCCGTTGACCAGCAGGTTCGGGAAGCGGGCGGGCAGCACGACAGGCTCGAGATCCTGCCCATCATAGTTCGGCACGAAGTCGACCGTGTCCCGGTCGATATCCTCCAGCAGCGCCGTCGCCACCTTCTCCATGCGCACTTCGGTGTATCGCATGGCCGCCGGCGCATCGCCGTCCATCGACCCGAAATTGCCCTGGCCGTCGAGCAGGGGCAGGCGCATCGAGAAGTCCTGCGCCATGCGCACAAGGGCGTCGTACACCGCACTGTCGCCATGCGGGTGGTACTTACCGATCACGTCACCGACCGTACGCGCAGCCTTCCGGTACGCCTTGTTATGCGTGTTCCCGGCCTCGTGCATGGCGTAGAGAATGCGGCGATGCACGGGCTTCAGACCATCGCGGAGGTCCGGCAGCGCGCGGCTCACGATCACGCTCATGGCGTATTCGATGTAGCTGCGCTTCATCTCGTCCTCGACCGTGATGGTCGGGCCGTCATGCGGCATCATCGGGCCGCCGGTCGTCGTCCCGTCGCCGCCATCGTCGCCCCCACCACCCGCGGCATCGGCAATCGCATCCTCGGGCTGCGGCGTGTCGTCCTGATCACTCAAAAGGGGGCTCCTCGCGCGGCCTGCGCGTCAGCATTCACAGCCCCGTCACTATATTCCGCAGCGTAGGCACGATGCAATGCGCGGCCCTGAGATCAGGCGTGTAACCGCCTTTCTCCGCAGCACGTTGCGCGCAGTCCCTCAGCCCTTCGACACGAGCTGCTGGGCAAGGTTTTCGCGGAGCATCTTCTCGTATTCGCGGGTGAAGTACTCCACCGTCTGCTCGTCCACCTCGCCGGCCGGCAGCCCTTGGGTCTGGGCCGCGAAGGCGTTGAAACGGGCGCAGGCGAACATGAAGGAGGCGGAGACGCGGGAGGGCTTCTCCTCCTCCACGGCATTGTTGGCCACGGCCAGGAACTTGTCGGCCATCGCGAAGAAGACGGCGCTTTCCTCGGCCGTCATCTCGACACCCTTCTTGAGCGGATCCTCCGACATCAGAACGGGATCTCGTCGTCGAGGTCGCTGCCGAAGCCGCCTCGGCCCCCGCCCTGGCCGCCACCGCCACCGCCCTGGCCGCCGCCCATACCGCCACCGGAGCCACCGCGGCCGCCGCCAAAGTCGCCACCGCCGCCGCGGCTGCCGCCGAAGTCACCGCCACCGCCGCCGCCGGGACCGTCGCGGCCGTCGAGGAATGTCAGCTCACCGCGATAGGGGCGCAGGACCACCTCGGTCGAATACCGGTCCTGGCCCGACTGGTCCTGCCATTTCCGGGTCTCGAGCTGGCCCTCGATATAGACCTTCGAGCCCTTCTTCAGGAACTGCTGCGCGTTGCGAACCAGCGCCTCGTTGAAGATCGCCACCCGGTGCCACTCGGTCCGCTCGCGCATCTCGCCGGACTGCTTGTCCCGCCACCGCTCCGAGGTCGCGACCGAAAGGTTGCAGACCTGCCCGCCGTTCTGGAAGCTTCGCACCTCCGGATCGGCGCCGAGATTGCCGATGATGATCACCTTGTTGACGCTGCCGGCCATGCCGCTTTTCTCCCCGAAAGATCGG
>JBCBHB010000462.1:0-3162 GCA_038526025.1 Pseudomonadota bacterium | reverse complement strand
CGACCGCTACCTCTACGTCGCCTGCTGGGGCACGGGCGAGATGCGGCAGTACGACGTGACCGACCCGATGAACCCGAAGCTCTCGGGCTCTGTCCATCTCGGCGGCATCGTGCGGAAAACCCCGCATCCGAACGGCCAGCCCTTCGGCTACGGCCCGCAGATGGTGGAGGTCAGCCGCGACGGCAAGCGCGTCTACTGGACCAACTCGCTCTACTCGACCTGGGACGACCAGTTCTACCCGGGCGAGCGCGGGGCGGCGATGGTCAAGGCGGATGTCGGGGCGAATGGCGGGCTCACGCTCGACCCGAACTTCTACCCCTCGTTCCCGGCCGGCCTGCGTGCCCACCAGATCCGGCTGGAAGGCGGAGACTGTTCGACCGACAGCTTCTGCTACCCGAACGTCTGACCCGTGACCGGCGCCTTCGACGGCGTCGCCGCGCTCTGGGCGGCGGTGATCCTGAGCGGGCTCTACCACGGGGCAAACCCGGGGATGGGCTGGCCGCTTGCGGTCTCCGCCGCGCTCTTCGAGCGTCGGACGGAGGCATTGCCCAAGGCCCTCACCGCGCTCGCGGTGGGGCACCTGCTCGCCATGCTCGGTGTGCTCCTGCCCTTCGCGATGCTCACTTTCCTCGTGGAGTGGCAGCGGGAGATCCAGATCGGTGCCGCCTCGCTCCTCACCGGCTTCGGCCTCTACCTGCTCATCAATCCGCGCCACCCGCGCTTCCTCGCGCGCATCCCGCCTTCGCGGCTGATGCTCTGGTCCTTCCTCATCGCGGTCGCCCATGGCGCGGGGCTGATGCTCGTGCCCGTCTATCTCGGCCTCTGCGCGCCGGGGGAGGTTGAGTACACCGCCCAGGCCGCGAGCGATCTCATGCAGAAGGGCGTGCTCACGGCCATCGCCGTCGCCTTCCTCCACACCCTCGCGATGATCGGTACGGGCGGCGCCATCGCCTATGCGGTCCATCGCTGGCTCGGCCTCAAATTCCTGCGCATGGGCTGGTTCGACCTCGACCGTGTCTGGGCCGGCAGCCTCGTGCTCGTTGGCGTGATCGCGCTCTACATCACCCTGTGAGCCACGACGGGCCGCGACCAGAGCGGCCGCTCCCCCCGGTCAACGCAGCGCCGATCTGTCCCAAGCCCGCCCCAAAATGGGACTATATCAGCGAATCGCAACTTACGGCTGCAGCACGGGTAGAGCCGTCATGTCGCTTTCCCGAGCCGGCTAACGGTCGCTTTGGGTGGTTGGTAGAGGGGACCACCATGGTCCTTCGCCTGCGCCGGAAACCGCGCGGCGCCGCGTTCCACATGCTGTCACGGGCTGGGCACGGCCCCGCCCAGCCGCTATAGAACGGGCCCATGAAACGTCGTCATGCACTGGCTGGCCTTGGCGCCGGCATCGCCGCCCTGATGCTCCCCGCGAGCGTCCTCGCGCAGTCCTTCTCGGGCGACGAGGCGCGGGATCTGGCGCGCATCTCCAACTACCTGAACGGCACCAGCACCCTCACGGGGGAGTTCGTGCAGGTCGGGCCAGACGGGGATGTGAGCACCGGGCAGTTCTATCTTCGCCGCCCCGGCCGCATGCGTTTCGAGTACGATCTGCCGAACCCCGCGCTGGTGATCGCGGACGGCACCTGGGTCGGTGTCTACGACCGGGCGTCCGAGACCCTCGATCGCTACCCCCTCGGGCAAACCCCGCTCGCCCTCCTCCTCGACGAGCGGGTGGATCTTCGCCGCGCCGGCGCCGTCACGCGTATCGAGAGCGGCAACGGGCAGATTCGGGTGACGGCCATCGATCCCAAGGAGCCCGATCAGGGATCGATCACCATGGTGTTCTCGGACCAACCGCTGGAGCTCCGCCAATGGGTGGTGCTCGACGCGCAGGGCCTCACCACCACCGTCGCGCTGTCGGAGACCCGGGCGAACATCAAGCTCGATCCCGAGCTCTTCTTCATCAACGATCCGAGC
The DNA here is from genome assembly GCA_038526025.1 of Pseudomonadota bacterium. Taxonomy (GTDB): domain Bacteria; phylum Pseudomonadota; class Alphaproteobacteria; order Rhodobacterales; family Rhodobacteraceae; genus Thermohalobaculum. The sequence goes on along the minus strand of JBCBHB010000462.1, from coordinate 1,197 downwards.
GGGGGCTGAGAGAGCCGCGAGGCGATCTGAGGCGGATCTGAGGTGCGGGCGCCCCCGCCTCAGCCGATCTCGAAATCCGCCAGAACCGGAACATGGTCGGACGGTTTCTCCTTGCCGCGCCATGGCTTAAGCACGCGCGTGGAGCCGGCCACCGCCGTGACGCCGCGGGACCAGATATGGTCCAGCCGGCGCCCACGGTCCGATAGCGCCCAGTCCTTCGCGCGGTAAGACCACCAGGAATAGAGCTTCTCGGGCTCCGGAATGTCCCGGCGCATCACGTCTTCCCAGCCGCCTGCCGCTCGCGTCGCCTCGAAGGCCTCGCACTCCACCGGCGTGTGGCTGACCACCTTCAGCATCTGCTGGTGGGACCAGACATCGTTCTCGAGGGGCGCGATGTTGAGGTCCCCCACGGCGATCGCAGCCGCCCCCGCCTCGCCCTGCCAGTCCGCCATCTCGGCCACGAAGTCGAGCTTATGGGCGAATTTCGGGTTCTTTGTCCGGTTCGGCTCATCGCCCCCGGCTGGCACGTAAAGGTTGTGGATAACCGTGCCGTCGGCCAGCCGCGCCGCCACGTGGCGCGCATCGCCCTTGCCGCAGAAATCCGCCTGTCCTGCGTCCTCGAGCGGCACGCGTGCCAGGATACCGACGCCGTTGTAGCCCTTCTCCCCCCGCGCGACGAGGTGGCTGTAGCCGAGCGCCGCGAAGCGTTCGCGCGGAAACTTGTCGACCGGCGTCTTCGTCTCCTGGAGACACAGGATGTCCGGCTTCTCCGTCTCTAGGAAATCCGCCACCAGCCCCTCGCGCAGGCGTACCGAGTTGATGTTCCAGGTGGCGATTGTCAGCGGCATGGGGGCTCTCCGGCTAGGACTGAAGCGCCTGCCTAGCCCGGCACAGGCCGTGGCTCAAGCAGACGCATCCAGCCGAAAAGGAAGCGCCCGGTACCTGGGGGAAAGTACCGGGCGCCGACCCTTTCAGGGCCTGAATGGAACGGGTAGAGGGGGCTCCCGTTCCGGGGCAGCCGGGTTGAGGGGGGATCCGCTGCCTGCTTCAAGATAAAGCTTCCACGCCTAGGCTTTCAAGAGCCAGCGGTTACAACCCTAGCCTGTATCCGCCCGCGTCCGTCAGGAGGATGCGCGCCTGGCTCGGGTCGGGCTCGATCTTCTGGCGGAGGCGGTAGATGTGCGTCTCCAGCGTGTG
>JBCBHB010000461.1:0-3174 GCA_038526025.1 Pseudomonadota bacterium | reverse complement strand
CCCACCGGCCATGCAGCGCGTTGAAGACGACATCCGGGCGCGCGGCCAGAAGCTGATGGTGGAGCGCTTCGTGCCGGGGCGGGAGCTGACCGTCTCCGTGCTGGGCGACAGGGCGCTGGCGGTGACGGATATCGTGGCCGCCACGGGCTGGTACGATTATCACGCGAAATATGCAGATGGCGGCTCGCGGCATGTGGTGCCGGCCGAAATCCCTGACCATGTGGCCGATGCCTGCCTTGCCCATGCGCTGACGGCGCATCGCGCCCTCGGCTGCCGGGGGCTCAGCCGTACCGATTTCCGCTGGGACGATGCCAAGGGCCTCGACGGGCTGGTGGTGCTCGAGACCAACACGCAGCCGGGCATGACGCCCACCTCGCTCGCGCCGGAGCAGGCGGCGCATGTGGGGATGAGCTTCGAGGCCCTCTGCGCCTGGCTGGTGGAGGATGCGTCATGCGACCGGTAGGGGAGGGTCAGGCGCCCGCGCTGCCGGGTTTCGAGCCGCCCGCGGAAGAGGTGCGGATCGAGGGCATCATCGACGATCCTGCGGCGCCTTCGTCGTCGCCGCCCGATGACGGGCGCGAGACGATGGGCGGCGAGGCGCCCACCTTCCTGGCCCGCGGGTTGGGGCGGCGGGCAGGGCCATTGCCATTGCCCCCGCGACGGCGCCGGGGCTTTTCGATCACAGCACTGCGCAAGTCGTTCCGTCTCGGGATGCGCGGGGCGCCCATGGGGCCGGGGCCGTCGAAGATTGCCTATCGGATGCGGCGCGCCTGGGCGAAGCCGGGAACGCGCTCTGCCGTGCTCGTCTACCTGCCGCTCGCGCTTCTCGGCGTCATCGGCTGGCGCGTGGTGGCGGATGACGGGCTGCGCAGGGCGGCAGAGGCAGGGATTGTCGCAAGCTGGGAGGCGGTGGCCGCCCGGCCCGAATTTGCGTTGCGTGGCCTCGTGGTGACCGGGGCAACCCCGCATCTGCAGGCGGAGGTTCAGCGGGCCATCGGGCTCGAGGCGGGGGCGACGTCGCTGGGTCTCGATGTGGCGGCACTCCGCGAGCGGGTGACCGGTATCGGAGGCGTGGCGGATGCGACGGTGCAGATCGACCCCGCCGGGGTGCTGCGCGTGCATGTGGACCCGCGGCCTGCCGTGGCGTTGTGGCGGGACGGGGCGGGGCATCTCTTCTCCGTGGCGACCGACGGGACGATGGTGAGCCCCGTGCTGCGCCGTGCGGCGCTGCCTGACCTTCCCGTGCTGGTGGGTGCGGGCGCGCGGGACGCGGTGGAAGAGGCGCTCGAGATCTTCGCGGGTGCGCCGGAAGTCCAGCCCCGCCTTCGCGCCTTCGTGCGCGTGGGCGAGCGGCGCTGGGACCTGGTGCTGGACCGCGACCTTCGCATCCTGCTGCCGGCGGAGCGGCCGTTGATCGCGCTTGCGCGCATCCTGGCCGCGAAGCGCGACGAGATCCTGGAGCGGGATCTCGCGGTCGTCGACCTGCGGCTGCCCGGCCGGCCCACCCTCCGCCTCACCCCGCGTGCCATCGAAGAGTTGCGTCTCACCGGCGTTCTCCAAGCCCAGGAAGGGAAGGATCTGTGAACTTCCGCGCCACGGACATCTACCGCGCCATGCGCGGCCGGCTCGACATCGCGATCAAGCGCGGGCGGATCGGGGTGATCGATATCGGGTCCTCGAAGATCACCTGCCTGATCCTGAAGCTGGACCCCGCCCGGCTCGATGCGGCGCGCGGGGCGGACAAGCTGGGCACGTCGCTCTTTGGTGCCGTGGAGGTTGTGGGCGGGCGCTGCGTCCAGTCCCGCGGCGTGCGGCGGGGCGAGATCGTGGATATGGACGAGGCGGCGCGGGCGATCCGCAACGCGCTCCTCTCCGCCGAGCAGATGGCGGCGCCGAAGGTCGAACGGGTGGACCAGGTGATCGTCAGCTTCTCCGGCGGGCGGCCCGAGAGCTTCTCGACGCTGGGCGAGGTGGAGACCGAGACGGGGCGGGTGACCGAGCGCGACATTGCCAACGCCCTGGCCGAGGCGCCGGACCCGCCGATCGGCGAGGGGCGCGTGGTGCTGCACGCCCAGCCCGTGGAGGTGGCGCTCGACCAGCAGACGGGGCTGACCGACCCGCGGGGGATGACGGGGCGGATGCTCTCGGTCGCCGTGCATGTGGTGACGGTGGCGGCCCGGCCGCTCGCGAACCTCATGGAATGCGTGCGCCAGTGCGACCTCGACCTCGCCGGCGTAGTGGCCGCGCCCTATGCGGCGGGCCTCGCGAGCCTCGTGGAGGACGAGCAGCGGACAGGGAGCGTTGCCATCGATATGGGCGGCGGCTCGACGGCCTTCAGCGTGTTCCTGCGCGACCATCTCGTTTGCATCGATCAGGTGCGCTTCGGGGGCGCGCATGTCACGTCCGACATCGCGGCTGGGCTGATGATGACGCAGACGGATGCGGAGCGGATCAAAACGCTGCATGGCGGCGTTATCGCCACGGGCGCGGACGACCGCGACATGATCGACGCACCGAAGCGCGGTGAGGAGGAGAGCCCCGAGCGGCGCCAGATCACACGCGGGATGCTGATCGGCGTGATCCGGCCGCGCGTTGAGGAGACCCTTCGGCTCCTGCGCGCGCGGCTCGAGGAACTTGGGGTGACGGAGATGCCCGGCTGCTCCTTCGTGTTGACCGGGGCCGCGAGCCAGATGCCGGGGGTGGACGAGATGGTGACCCGCATCCTCGGCCGGCGCCCGCGCGTCGGCCGGCCCTTGCGCATCGCCGGGCTGCCCTCGGGCCTGACCGGGCCGGAGCACGCCGCGGCGGTTGGCCTCGCGGTCTACGCGCTGCGCCCGCATGACGAGATCTGGGACTTCGAGGCACCGCGCCCCTGGTCGGTCCAGGGCCGGGCCGTGGAGCTTGTCCGATGGTTCAGGACGAGCTGGTGACGGCTGTCCCGCAACGGCCCGCCAGAGGCCTGTGGACAGCTTTGGACGTGACGGAAGGCCGCGACTCGGCTAGGGTTGCACAAAATAAAGCGTTGAGGCGCCCCACAAACACAACATGCCGCTGGAAGAACCAGCGCTAGGGCATTGGAGCAGAAAGGCAGCGAGCGATGGCACTCAATCTCACGGATGTCGACGCCCGCCAGCTCCTTCTCGATCATGTTGTTGATGGCGTTGCCGCCGGCGC
>JBCBHB010000460.1:0-3201 GCA_038526025.1 Pseudomonadota bacterium | reverse complement strand
AGGCCAACCTGGGAGAGGACGGGGCGTTGCGCCTCGAGAACGGCCGCCTTGCCCTGTATGCCGCCGGTCAGCCGGAGCGCGTGCTCGACCCTGCAACGCTGCCGGAAGGCGCCGGCGGCTATGCGATCGAGGTGACGGAGACCTACGATCCGCCCTCCACCGCGCTGGATGCAGACGGGCAGGGGGCGCCCTATGCGGTGTGGGGTTATGCCGCGCAGATCGCTGAGCTCTCGGTCGATACCGGGCTCGGCACGGTGCGCCTCCACCGCATCACCGCCGCGCATGACGTGGGGCGCTGCATCAACCCGCTGCTGGCCGAGGGGCAGGTGGAGGGTGGCGTCGCCCAGGGCATCGGCATGGCGCTGATGGAGGAGTTCGTGCCGGGGCGGACCGAGAACCTGCACGACTATCTCATCCCCACCATCGGCGACGTGCCGGAGATCGAGACGCATTTCATCGAGAGCGGCGACCCCGAAGGCCCCTTTGGTGCCAAGGGGCTGGGCGAGCACTGCCTCATTCCCACCGCGCCCGCCATCCTCTCGGCCATCCGCCATGCCACGGGCGCGCGCATCGAAAGGGTGCCCGCAACGCCCGACCGTGTGCTTGCCGCGCTTGAGGCGGCCGGCTGGCGCGATGGCCGGCACGAGCCGGGACAGGCGGGCTGAGCGGATGGACGGGGCAAGGCCAGGCAGCGGCGCCATCGCCGGCATCGATGTGGGCGGCACCTTCACCGATCTCGTGCTGGTCGAGCCCGCCACGGGTGCCATGCGCCTCGCCAAGGTGCCGACGACGCCTGCGAACCAGGCGGAAGGCGTGCTGGCCGCGCTCGAAGCCGCCGCGGCGGAGTATGCGGCGCTCGACCTCATCATCCACGGCACCACCACCACCACGAATGCGGTGCTGGAGCGGCGCCTCGCGAAGACCGGGCTGATCACCACCGAAGGCTTCCGCGATGTGCTGGAACTTGGCCGCCGCACCCGGCCCCAGCCCTATGGCATGATCGGCAGCTTCACGCCCGTCATCCCGCGCGACCTTCGCCTGGAGGTGCCCGAGCGGATGGATGCGGCGGGCGCGGTGCTCACCCCGCTCGACGAGGCCGCCGTTGCCGCTCAGGCGCAGGCGCTGCGCGCCGCCGGCTGCGAGGCGCTGGTCATCCATTTCCTCCACGCCTACGCAAACCCGGCCCATGAGCGCCGCGCGGCCGAGATCGCGGTGGCGGAGGGCTGGCCGGCCGAGGCCATCACCATGGGCCACGCGCTCCTCTCCGAAAGCCGGGAGTTCGAGCGGGGGGTGACCGCCGCGGTCAACGCCGCCGTCCAGCCGCTCCTCGCACGGTATATCGACCGTCTAGTCGCGGCGCTGGCCGAGCGCGGCTATGCGCGGGACCTGCTGGTGATGAACGGCAACGGCGGCACCGTCTCTGCGGGGCTGGTGGCGCGGGAGGCGGCGAAGACCGTGATGTCAGGCCCCGCCTCGGGCGTGATGGCGGCGGCCTATACGGGCGCCCGTGCCGGCATCCCCGACCTCATCACCTACGATATGGGCGGCACCTCCACCGATGTGGCGCTCGTCCAAGGCGCTGTGCCGGCGGTCTCGAACGAGATCGAGGTGGAATACGCCATGCCCATCCACGTGCCGATGGTGGATGTGCGCACGGTGGGCGCTGGCGGCGGTTCCATCGCCCGCGTCACCCCCGCCGGCCTCCTGCAGGTGGGCCCCGAAAGCGCGGGCGCCCAGCCCGGCCCCATCGCCTATGGCCGCGGCGGGCGGGAGCCGACGATCACCGACGCCAACGTCCTCCTCGGCCGCATGGGTGGGCGGCTCGCGGAGGGCGAGACGCGCGATACCGTCGCCGCCATCTTCGAGGAGAAGCTCGCCCGCCCCCTCGGCCTCGGCGTGGAGGAAGCGGCGGCGGCGGTCATCCAGATTGCCAACACGGTCATGGCCGGCGCGATCCGCATGGTCTCCATTAGCCTCGGGCACGACCCGCGGGACTTCGCGCTCTTCGCCTTCGGCGGTGCCGGCCCGCTCCATGCCTGCGCCCTGGCAGCGGAGCTTGGCATCCCCCGCGTCCTCATCCCCGCGCGCCCGGGCATCACCAATGCGCTCGGCTGCGTGGTGGCGGATCTGCGGCACGACTTCGTCACCACGCTCAACCGCCCGCTCCCCGCGCTCGACGCCGCCGAGCTTCACGCCGTGCTCGAGGCCCAGGAGACGGAGGGCCGCCGGCTCATCGCCGAGGAACGGGTGGCGATCGAGGAGGTGCGCGTTCTCACCAGCCTCGACATGCAGTTCGCCGGGCAGACCCATCTCCTGCGCGTGGCGCTCACGGACCGCCGGCCGGACATCCCGACGCTCGCCGCCCTCTTCGCCGAGGCCTACCATGCCCGCTTCGGCGTCCACCTGCCCGAGATGCGGCCCGTGCTCGTGAACGCCAACACCTCCGTCATCGGCCGTCGCCCCTCGGTCAGCCTTGCCGGGCTGATCGACCCCGCCGCCCGGGCCGGCAGCATCGCCGATGCGGAGACCGCGCGCCGCCCGGTGTTCCTCGAAGGCGCCTGGGTCGAGACCCCCGTCTATGCGCGCGAGCGTCTCCCCGCCGGCGCGCAGCTCACCGGTCCCGCCATCCTCTCGCAAATGGACACCACGCTCCTGCTCGAGCCCGGCTGGCGCCTGGCGGAGGATGCCGAGGGCAATCTCCTCCTGGAGCGCGCATGAGCGCCAACCCGCCTTTCCGGTCGCGCCAAGGGCCTCGGCGCGCTAAGCGATGCGCAGGGTTCTCGCAGCGGGGAGCGTTCGCGTGAAGAAAGCCATCCGTCTCGCCGTCTTCATCGGCATTATCGTCCTCCTCATCTGGCTGAACGAGCATCGCGGCTGATGCAGGCGCGGGACGACAGCCGGGCGGGGCTCGACCCCATCACCCTCAGCGTGATCGAGGCCGGCCTGAGCCAGGTCTGCGACGAGATGGACCTCGCCTTCAGCCGCGCCGCCTTCAGCCCCGTGATCGCCGAGGCCAACGACCGGTCCGACGGCATCTACGGGCTCGACGGTGCCCTCATCGCCCAGGGCATCGGCGGCCTTCCCGTCTTCGTCGGCGCGATGCAGGAGAGCACGCGCTGCCTTGTGGAGCGTATCGCCAAGGGGCTCACCGCCCCGCCCGAGCCCGGGGACATCTACATCGTCAACGACCCCTATCTCGGC
>JBCBHB010000459.1:0-3203 GCA_038526025.1 Pseudomonadota bacterium | reverse complement strand
TCGCGTGACGGTGATCGAGCCCGGCATGGTCGACACCCCCTTCTTCGACGAACCGAAACCCAACGCGCTCCGGCCCGAGGATGTGGCGGCTACCGTGATGTTCGCGCTCTCCCAGCCGCCCCATGTGGAGATCCACGAACTTCTGGTGCTGCCGTGTCGAAAGGAATGAGGGCTGCTGCAGATTTCTGTGGTGAGGGCCTTGCGCTCCGCCGCTCCCATCCCCTATTAGGCCGCCACCAATCGCGGTCGTGGCGGAATTGGTAGACGCGCAGCGTTGAGGTCGCTGTGGGGTAAAACCCGTGGAAGTTCGAGTCTTCTCGACCGCACCAAGCTTATCTTGGTTCTCTCGCCGCCCGCAGGCACTGCGTGGCGGCGATGGTCTTTCTGGCCCTTGAGACGGTGGTCCCGGCGGCTCGGGCCAGATTTTGTGTGAATCTGTGAAGCCCCGAGCGGCGCTGATGCGTTTAAGCTTCCGCACCATACGCGAGCGGACCGTTGGAAGCGCTCGACCAATCGCGGGAGATCTTCCATGTCCGAGACGCACCCGACGGGGTCGCTTGAAGCGGTGTCCCCCAGGAATCACGTCGGCCGGTTCGACGACTTGATCTTCCCGGAGGCACGGCGCGATGCGCCGCGGACAGCACCGCTGCGTACAGCGCTGGAACGGCATGGCCAGTTCGGTGCGGGGCAGCTTGCGGGGCGGCTCTTCCCCGTGGCCTGCGTCGCGCTCGAAGTGACGCAACGCTGCAACCTCGACTGTACGCTCTGCTATCTCTCCGATCTCGCCGAGACGATACCGGACGTGCCCCTGGAAACACTGCTGGCACGGGTCGACGAGATCCACGCGCGATTCGGCCCCCATACGAACGTGCAGGTGACCGGCGGCGACCCGACGCTGCGCCCGGTCGGCGACCTTGAGGTGATCGTCGCGCGCATCCGCGCCCTTGGCATGCGCTCGGCGCTGTTCACGAACGGCATCAAGGCCGATCGGTCGATGCTCGAACGCCTCGCCGCAGCCGGGCTCAACGACGTGTCCTTCCACGTGGACACCACACAGAACCGCCGCGGCTACGATGACGAAGCAGCCCTAAACCACATTCGCGCCCTCTACCTGGAACGCGTGGCAGGCCTGGGGCTTCGCGTGAACTTCAACACAACCCTGCACGCCGGGAACATGAAGGATGTTCCGGGCCTTCTCGGATGGTTCCTCGCCAACGCTGCGCGGATCAACCTCGCCTCCTTCCAGATGCAGGCCGAGACGGGACGCGGCGTGGCCGGGGCCCGCGCCGACTGTGTGACCCGCGAGCGCCTGAACGCGATGATCGCCGAGGCAACGCGAGGGGCGGCGGACTTCGATGTGTTCGCCATCGGCCATCGGGAGTGCAATCTGCACTGCTCCATCCTCGTCGCCGGCCGGTCTCAGGCCCCCCTCTATGGCGACCAGCGCTTCTTCCGGCAGCTCTTCGCGCTGTTGGCGGCGGAGGCGGCGGCCGCGCCGGCGGACTGGAACGACGACCGGACCACGGTGCGCCGTGCGCTGCGGATCGTACTTGGGCGTCCCACGCTCTGGCCCGGCGCGCTGCGGGCCATGCGTGCCAGCCTGCTGCCGCTCCTGCCGGCCATCGTCGGTGGCCACCGGCCACACCGGCTCAGTCTCTTCGTGCACAACTTCATGGGGGCCGATGCGCTGGACCGGGCGCGCTGCGAGAGCTGCGTCTTCCTCACAATGACCGAGAAGGGGCCGCTCTCCATGTGCGCGCTGAACGCCGATCGGGATGCCTACCTGCTGGCAGACCTCTCGCCCGAGGCCCGCGCCCGGCGCCGCGCAGGACTTGCGCTGAAGGAGCTCAAGGGGAGGTTGCGCGAGCGGGCGACCGCATCGCGCGCCAGGGATCGCCGCGTCGAAGGCGTCTCGTCATGATGGTGCGCCGTTCCCCCTTTCGCGCCATTGGCGCGATGCTCCTGCTGCTCCTCGGCGCATGCACCGCAATCGAACGGGCGACCTTGCCGGCGCCGGCTGTGACCGATGCCAGCTGGCAGGCTTTCACCGAAGGATCGACAATCGTGGTCGATCACACCGCCTGGGACAGGTTTCTCGCAAGCTACCGGCGGGTTGGAGCGCAAGGGATCGCACGGGTCGATTACGCTGCGGTGAGCCCCGAGGACCGGGCGGCGCTGAAGTCCTACATCGCAGCCCTCGGCAGCGTGGATCCTGCGGCGCTCGACCGCCCGGAACAGCTCGCCTTCTGGTTCAACCTCTACAACGCCGTAACGGTCGACCTCGTCCTCGATGCCTACCCGATCGGCAGCATTCGCCGCGTTGGCGCCGGGGTGTTGCCAACGGGACCATGGGACGCTGCCGTCGTCACGGTCGGCACCAAGACCCTGAGCCTCAACGACATCGAACACGCCATCGTGCGCCCGATCTGGCAGGACGCGCGCGTGCACTATGCCTTCAACTGCGCGGCCCTCGGCTGCCCCAACCTTGCCGCGGAGGCCTATCGCGGTGCGACGGTCGATGCGGTCCTCGACCGAAACGCGCGCAGCTTCGTCAACGATCCGCGCGGGTTCCGCGAAGAAGGCGAGCAGCTGGTGGCATCCAAAATCTACGCATGGTTCAAGGAAGACTTCGGTGGCAACGATGCGGGCGTGATCGCCCATGCCCGCCGTTATGCCGAAGCACCGCTTGCAGAGCGCCTCGCCGCGGCGGAGCGGATAGACCGTTTCGAGTATGACTGGGCCCTCAACGACACGGCAGACTGAAGACCACCCCGCGCGATGCACGGCGGAAGTTTCTCAAGAGCATCTCGATGTTGTCGGGGCGCAGGTTTCCGAGCAGGTTGTGCACGCATGGTGCAACTCACGCGGAGGCGCTCGCCGAGATGTCGGAACTGCACGCCATCCAATCGAGACGCTCGTCCTTCAACGCCGTTCAGTCGACCGCGAAGCTGGTTCTGGCGAGTGATGGCACGCCAGACGATGCGCCCTCCGTGTTCCTCGTTGCCCGAGCCCGCGCACCGGAAGCCACGGCCCGGGCGCTCCGCGCCGTCTCCGAGATCGTCGCATCGCGCTTCTACGTGCCGCCCAGCATGCTCGCCCGCATTCTCCGCGAGGCGGATCCGGTAGCGACCGTCGGCCCCGGCGCCGTGCGCTTCGAAGGCTTCTCGGCCTGTTGTAGCGCCTACATCCGCCTCGACATGGAG
>JBCBHB010000458.1:0-3204 GCA_038526025.1 Pseudomonadota bacterium | reverse complement strand
CGCCGCCTGCACCCCTTCGTATATGCGAGGCTTCCGGTTCACGGGCCGTAGCGCAGCCTGGTAGCGCGCTTGCATGGGGCGCAAGAGGTCGTGAGTTCGAATCTCGCCGGCCCGACCAGTTCCGGACAACGCCAGCGGGCCCGCCCGCTGGCGTTTTTCTTTGAGGCGCACCGCGAAGGAGAGAACGGCAGATGACGACAAGCGGCACAGGAAAGCCCGGCGTCATCCCCAGCCAGGGCCTGCGCGCCCTTATCGTCGGTGGGGCCATCGCGGCCGAGCCCGCGGTGCTACCGGGCCAGATCCAGCCCGCCAGCATCGACCTCCGCCTCGGTCGGCGCGCCTGGCGTGTCCGGGCCAGCTTTCTGCCCGGCGCGCGGCGGGTCGAGGAACGGCTCTCAGAGTTCGCGATGCACGAGATCGACCTCACAGACGGGGCCGTGCTGGAGACGGGCTGCGCCTACGTGGTGGAGCTGGCCGAGAGCCTCCATCTTGCGCCGGATATCGCAGGCGCCGCCAACGCGAAGAGCTCGACGGGCCGGCTCGATCTGCTGACCCGCCTCGTCACCGACCAGAGCACCGCATTCGACGTGGTGGAGGCGGGCTATGAGGGGCCGCTCTACGCACAGATCAGCCCCTGCACCTTCTCCGTCCTCGTCCGCCCGGGCATCACGCTCAGCCAGCTTCGCCTGCGCCGCGGCAACCCGATGTTGGACGATGCCGACCTGCGCGCCCTGCACGCGGAAGACCCCCTGGTGGATGGCGAGCCGGTGATCGACGGAGGGCTTGGGTTCTCCGTGGACCTTGCCGGCGGTCCGAGCCGCGAGGGGCCGCTCGGCTGGCGGGCGAGGCGCCATTCTGGCCTGATAGATCTCTCACGCCTCGCCGCCTACGATCCGCTGGACTTCTGGGAGCCTGTGCGCCCGTTCGACCGCCCTGGCGGCCATGGCGGCGTGATCCTCGACCCCGGCGCCTTCTACATCCTTGTCAGCCGCGAGGCCGTGGCGGTCCCCCCGCACACGGCGGCGGAGATGGTGCCCTACATGGCCGTGGCGGGCGAGTTCAGGGTGCACTACGCGGGGTTCTTCGACCCCGGCTTCGGTCACCGCGCAACCGGCGGCTCAGGCTCGCGCGGGGTGCTGGAGGTGCGCTGCCACGAGGCCCCGTTCGCGCTGGAGCATGGGCAAACGGTCGGCAGGTTGGTCTATGAACGCATGGCCGAGGTGCCGGACACGCTCTATGGCCGCGATATCGGTTCGAACTACCAGGGCCAGGCGCTGAAGCTGTCGAAGCACTTCCGGCCCCTGCCCTGAGGCCATAGCGGGCTAGGCAGGCTTTTCCTCGGCCGCCTCATCACCATCCGCTTCGTCTCCCTCATCTCGCTCCAGCAGAGGCGCCGGCCCCGGCTCTTCCGTTGCCGAGGCATCGGGCGGTGTGGCCTCCAGTAGGCCGGCGGCGCGCAGTTCCTTAAGCCCCGGCAAGTCGCGCACGCTCTCGAGCTCGAAATGGTCGAGGAAGGCGGTCGTCGTGATGAACGTCGCCGGGCGCCCAGGGCTCTCACGCCGGCGCCCCAGGCGCACCCAGCCGAGATCGAGCAGCAGATCGAGCGTGCCCTTCGAGACGCTAACGCCCCGGATCTCCTCAATCTCGGCGCGGGTGACGGGCTGGTGGTAGGCGATCACGGCCAGTGTCTCCATCGCGGCGCGGGAGAGCTTGCGCTCCTCCGTCACCTCCTCGCGCATGAGGAAGCCGAGATCCGGCGCCGTTCGGAACGCCCATGCCTGACCGATACGCTCGAGCCGCACGCCCCGCCCCTCGTAGCGCTTGGCGAGGGCCGCAAGCGCCGGCTCGGCCGCGGCACCTTCGGGAAGACGGCGCGCGATCTCGGCAACGGTCATCGGCTCTGCGGCGGCGAAGAGAAGGGCTTCGACCATCCGCTCCTGCTCCGCCTCGGGCGGCGCGGCAAAGAGCGAGGGCGCATCCTCGTCCCGCTCAGGCTCCTCGGCAGCAGTCTCGGGCGTCATGACGTCTCTCCCTGCTCACCGTCGCGCACCGCGTCTTCGTGCTCCGGCGCGCGGGGGCGCAGGAGAAGCGGCGCAAAGGTCGCCTCCTGACGAAGCTCGATCTCGCCGCGACGGGCAAGTTCAAGAGCGGCTGCGAAGGACGAGGCGACGGCGCTGCGATGCCGGGTGGGTGCTTCGAGCCAGTCCTCGGGCAGAAAGGCCTCAAGGCGTGTCCAGCTCGGGATCTCCATGCCGCCGAGAAGGCGACCAAGGCGGGTCCGGGCATCTTCGAGCGCCATCACACTCTCGCGCTTCTCCACCATCAGCGGTCGGTAGGCATCGCGCGTGCGGATGCGGGCATAGGCGCGCAGCAGCTCGGCGAGATCCGCCCGCCAACGCGTCTCCGCCAGCCGTTGCGCGGCTTCCGGCGCACCGCGGGCAAAGCGCACATCGCCAAGATGGGCCCGGCGGCCGAGGGCCGCGGCGGCCTTGCGCATCGCCTCGAGCCGGGCGAGCCGGTGAGCCAGCCGGTCCGCCAGCTCCGCGCCGGACGGTTCGTCCGACGAGGGCGGTTCTGGCAACAGCAGACGGGACTTGAGATAGGCGAGCCAGGCCGCCATCACGAGGTAGTCGGCCGCCAGATCGATGCGCAGTCGCTTCGCCTCAGCCACGAAGGCGAGGTACTGCTCGGCCAGGGCGAGAACGGAGATGCGTCGGAGATCGACCTTCTGCCGGCGTGCCATCTCGAGCAACAGATCGATCGGCCCTTCGAAGCCCTCAAGCGACACGGTGAGAAGCGCCTGCTCCTCCGCGCTCAGCCCTTCGGCATCCGCAGGTGCAGCCGCATCACGTGCCGGGCCCTCGGTGAAGTCGTCGTTTGCGCTCAAGTCTTACGCCATCTCGCCGGTCAGGGCGCGATAGTCCGCCAGCGCGGCGTCGACGTCAAATGCCGGCGCGGCGGGACGCGCCTGTTCCGCCGCGCGCGCGCGGTCCAGAGCCTTACCTGAGAGCGCGGATACGCTGCCCGCGACCGCCTCCATCTCCGCCAGATCGCCGTTGCAGTGGAGGACCATGTCGCACCCTGCGGCGATCGCATCGGCGGCGCGGGCACCCATCGGGCCGGCCAGTGCCTTCATCGAGAGATCGTCGGTCATCAGAAGCCCATCGAAGCCGATCTCCTCGCGGATCGTCTTGATGCAGGCCG
>JBCBHB010000457.1:0-3208 GCA_038526025.1 Pseudomonadota bacterium | reverse complement strand
CTAGCGCGCACGGCGCAGTACGCCTTCCCGCCCATCGGCAGGGCTTCTCGGCACGCCTGCGTGCGAATTCTCGCACCTGGAGGCGTCGAGGCACTTCGCTCTGTACAGGGGCACGCCCTGCCCGCAGGTTCCGCCCAACCCCTCAGAAGGGAGGAAACGGCATGCGACACCTCGGCTTCGCGCTGCTCGGCGGCCTTGTGGTTCTTGCTCCGGCAGGGGTGCTTGCGGCGCCGATGGCGATCACCGACCGGGCCACCTTTCTGGCGACCGGCGCGACGCTCACCGCCGAAAGCCTCGATGTGCCGAACATCACCGGCGTCCGACAGGCGGAGCCTCAGGCAGGCGTGACAATCACCAGCAACCCGGCGAACGGGCTCTTCACCGTCGAGACCGACCCTACGCGGATTGTGGAGGGCACTGCCGCGCTGAATGTCGGCAATCTCGTGATCGGCACAACCGTGGACTTCACGTTCGACACGCCCATCAACGCTTTCGGCATCACGCTGAGGCTCGAGGATTCCTTCGGTGGGGTCAGCGTTGTGCTTGACGATACGCTCGCGGTGGCGACCGGCACGTTCTTGACCACAGACGCCGAGACCACGGATGGCCTCTTCATCGGCATCATCGACCCGATGGCGACCTTCACCACCGTCCGCATCGGGGCTGGCGACGACCTGCTGAACGCAACGTTCGACCGGCTGGAGTTCGGCACGCTGCCTGAGCCCTCGGCCGATGTGCCGCTGCCGCCGGCCGCCCTGCTCCTGATCGGCGCGCTCGGGCTGCTGTTGCGCCGCCGCCGCGCCGCCTGATCCGCGCTCAGCCGAGGAGGCTGGCCGCGATAGCCGCGGCAAGAAGGCCCACCAGGAACCCGATTGTGCCCGGGCCGAAGATGCGGGCGCGGGGGAACTCCCGGACCGCGATGCTCACGGGGCCGCGGAGGCGCTTGGTACGCGCTTCCTCCGCCAGCATCACCAGCTCTTCCGCGACACCGGGGAGGCGCGGGCCTAACCGGGAAAGAACCATCAGCATCTCGCGCGCGTCGCGGGCCGCCTGACGCGGGCCGAGGCGATCCCGGATCCATTCCTCCACCACCGGCGCCGCCGCGTCCCAGATGTTGCAGCGCGGGTCGATCGAACGGGCCACACCCTCCACAACCACCATGGTGCGCTGGAGGAGGATTAGCTCCGTCCGCGTCTCCATGCCGAAGCGCTCCGTCGTCTCGAGCAGGTAGGCGAGGAGGCGCGCCATGGAGATCTGGCTCACGTCCTGCCCGAAGATCGGCTCGGCGATGGAGCGGAGGGCGAGGGCGAACTCCTCCACGTCCCGGTCCGAGGGAACGTAGCCCGCCTCGATATGAACCTCCGCCACCCGGCGGTAATCCCCCTGGAGGAAGCCGTAGAGAATTTCGGCAAAGTGGCGGCGCGTCACCGGGTCGAGCCGGCCCATGATCCCGAAATCGAGCGAGAGAAGCGCCCCGTCCGGCGCGATGCGCAGGTTCCCCTGGTGCATGTCGCCGTGGAAGAACCCGTCGCGCAGCGCGTGGTGCAGGAACGTGCGCAGAATGCGCTTGGCGAGCTCGTCCGGCGCAATACCGGCGGCCAACAGCGCTTCACGGTCGACCGGCAGGCCCTCCACCCATTCGAGCGTGAGCACCCGCCGCCCCGTGCCCGGCCAGAAGACGGCGGGCACACGGAAGCGCGGGTCCTTTTCGGTGTTCGCGCGGAACTGGCTCGCGGAGGCCGCCTCGAGCCGGAGGTCCAGCTCCGCCAGCACGACGCTCTCGAAATGCTGCACCACCGCGAGCGGGCGGAGCCGCCGCGCATAGGGCGCCACCAGCTCCACGCTGCGGGCGATGAAGTAGAAGGCGCCGATATCCTGCCTGAAGCGGGCACGAACGTTGGGCCGCAGGACCTTCACCGCCACCTTCTGCCCGGTGGGCAACCAGGTGGCTGGGTGCACCTGGGCAATGGAGGCTGCGGCGACGGGCTCACCGAAATCGCCGATCCGCTCCCAAACCTCCGGCCCCAGATCCTCCTCCAGCACCCGCCGCGCTTCGTCCACCCCGAAGGGCGGCAACCGGTCCTGTAGCACGCGCAGCTGACGCACGACCTCGATGCCCGCGATATCCGGCCGGGTGGAGAGGATCTGGCCGAACTTCACGTAAGCCGGGCCCATGGCGGCACAGGCGCGTGCGACGGGCGGCAGGGAAGGATCGCCCACCCGGCCGAAGATGCCGAGCAGCCGCCCGAAGCCGCGGATCACCGCGCGGGCAGAGCGCGGCACCTCCAGCGTATCCACCAGCACCGCGAGGGCGCCCGTACGCTCGAAAGTGGCGGCCGTGCGAAACAGGCGCCAGAGATGCCAGGGCGCGCTCAGCATCGGTTCATGTCCACGCGCGGCCGTCCTCTCAGAGCTTCCAGCCGGAATGAAGCGCGGCCACGCCCAATGTCAGGTTGCGATGGCGGACTTGTCCGAAGCCCGCGGCACGGATCATGGCGGCGAAGCTCTCCTGGTCGGGGAAGCGCCGGATCGATTCGACGAGATACTGGTAGCTGTCCCGGTCCCCCGTCACCGCCTGTCCCATGCGCGGGATCACGCCGTAGCTGTAGGCATCGTATGCGGCACGGAGGGCAGGGACGGGCACGCGGCTGAACTCGAGACAGAGGAACCGGCCGCCGGGCTTCAGCACCCGGTGGGCCTCCGCCAGCGCGTCTTCGATGCGCGTGACGTTCCGGATGCCGAAGGCGATAGTGTAGGCATCGAAGCTGCGGTCCGGGAAGGGCAGGGCCATGGCATCGCCCACCACCCAGTCGAGCCCCGCCATCCCGCGCTTCTCCGCCCGCGCGCGCCCCTCCTCGAGCATGGCGGCGGTGAGATCGCACACCGTGACAGTGCCCGTGCCGCGCATCGCATCGGCCACGCGGAAGGCGATGTCGCCGGTGCCCCCCGCCACGTCGAGCACCCGCCAGCCGGGCTTCGGCGCCAGCCAGTTGATCATCGCGTCCTTCCAGAGGCGGTGGATGCCGCCGGACATCAGATCGTTCATCAGGTCGTAGCGCGCGGCGACCGAGGAGAAGACGCCATGGACCCGCCCGGCCTTCTCCTCCTCCGGAATCTCCTCCGCCCCGAAATGCGTGGTGCGGCCGGCCTTGTCGGGCTCGGCAACAGGGGCGGCGGGCGGGGCGATCTCGTCATCAGCGCTCATGCC
>JBCBHB010000456.1:0-3208 GCA_038526025.1 Pseudomonadota bacterium | reverse complement strand
CGACAACGCCAAAGATGGCGCTCTCGGCAAACATCTCGCGGCCGCCCCAGTACCAGACGAAGAGCCAGGCCCCCACGCCAAGCGCCAGCAGCGAGGCGATGCGGCGCGCCAGGTCCTCGAAAGTGCGCATGCCCGCGGCGGGCATCGCTTCCTCGGCGCGCTCGCTCCTCGCCGCTCCCTCCGGCTCGGCCGACGGGTCGGCGCGCCTGCCGCCTCCCTCGTCGTCACCGTCATCATCGGTGTCCGCACCGTCGGAATTCCATGCCTCCGCCGCGATTGCCTGACGCTCCCGCGCATCCGCCTCGGCCCGCGCGGCTGCCCGCGCGTTGACATCCCGGATCCGGCGCTGCCGGTCGAAAATCCGCTCGACGACATAGATCACCGCCGCATAGACGAGCGCGCCCACGACAATGACGAAGAACGGGATCATCAACCGCTCGGGTCCCGCATCGGCACCCATGACGAGCCTGAACACGAGATCCGCCCAGCTGACGATCAGGTAGATTGCGGCTGCCGGCGCCCATGCGGCGGAGACCCCCTGCTGCAACCACGTCATGGGGCGCCCGCGCCGATCGCCGATCATGATGCCCGTGATGGCCGCGTGGTTCACACGCATGGTGGCGAGCAGCAGGGCGAGCGTGAGGAGCGTTACCGCCGCGGTCACGATGACCAGGATCTCGCGCGGCAGGCCGATACCTTCCACCCAGAAAGCGAAGGCAGCGCCGATGATGGCAACGATGCTCGAGAGTACGATCCAACGGTAGAGCGCCCGT
This sequence comes from Pseudomonadota bacterium, assembly GCA_038526025.1. Taxonomy (GTDB): domain Bacteria; phylum Pseudomonadota; class Alphaproteobacteria; order Rhodobacterales; family Rhodobacteraceae; genus Thermohalobaculum. The sequence goes on along the minus strand of JBCBHB010000456.1, from coordinate 2,435 downwards.
GCCGGTGCATCTTCGATATAGGGGATGCGGTACTGCGGCAGGAACGGCGCAAGCGTGATCCGCCAAACCGAGTGGACGATCATCACCGCCGCGTAGGAGCCGAACACAGTGATCGCCGTCAGAAGCGTCTCGGGGTGGTCGTCGTAGAAGAACAGGCCCGTGGCCACCGCAACTGAGAGCGTGATGGTGACGGAGAACACGGCCAGCACCACCCGCGCCACGATCACCGGCAGCTTCTCCGTGTACCCCCTCGGGGACGACCGCTGCATGCGCACAAAAATCGGCCGCGCGATGAAGGAGAGATAAAGCTCCGCCACTGCACGCCCGACGATGATCAGCAGCATGGCGAAGACACCGATACCGACGAAGTGAACCGCCCGCCCTGTGGGACTGGCAGCACTCATCGTCACGCCCAGCTCGTCAAAAGCGTCCGGCACGCGCGCCAGCGTCGCGCCCAGCCGTGCCCTGAAGACGCCCAGATAGTCTCCCGCAGCGTCGAGCGAGGCGGTCATCGGCCGCTCCTCACGCTGCTGTTCGTTCAGACGCGCATAGTCTTGAATGCTCGGCCCGTCCGACGAGCGGAAGCTTTGCGCGGGCCGCGAGCTGGTGGCGCTGCTCTCTTCCGCATCGCTGCTCGACGACGACGTACCGATGAGCTGCTGAAGGACTGGCGACTGCGCGCTCGCCGGCTGCGGCGCCGCCAGAACGCACAGCTTGATGCCAAAGCCGAGGAGGAGGACGAGGAGAAGCCCTGGGAAGGTCCACCCGCGCTGACGCACCAACCGGTTCACGCTCTCTCCCTCCGCAGTCTCAAAGCGCATCGCGTTTGCCTGATAACCCATCGCCTCTAAGCATACACCGACTGCCGCGCAGGACGAGTGACCCCTCACACCTACGTAAGGTCATGTGACAAAAACCCGGCTGTAGCGGCCAAAAGCGCTGTTGCGGAGGGATGCCAAGCATCGAAGTCGGTGGAACCGTATCGTTGCAAGGCTTGTTGTCCGAAGCCGAATGTAGCAGGCATTAACGGGTGTTGGTGCGGCGAGGTGGGGGCTCCGGGCGCGGAGCGGTCCAGCCGTACGGGTCGCGGCCCCGGGAGAGGCCCATGAACGCGAACGCGAAGGCGCCCGGGACGCGGGCACTGTTGTATAGCCACGACACCTTCGGCCTCGGGCACATCCGGCGCTCGCGGACCATCGCGACGACGCTTGTCAGCCGCATGCCCGGCACGTCGGCGCTGATCGTCACGGGCTCGCCCATTGCCGGTCGCTTCGACTTTCCGCCCCGCGTGGATCACGTGCGCCTGCCCGGTGTCGTCAAGAACGCGGATGGCAGCTACTCCGCTTCGAACCTCGCTCTCGACATCGACGAAATGGCCGGCCTCCGCGGTGCCGTGATCAGCGCCGCCGCGCAGGAGTTCCGCCCCGATCTCGTGATCGTCGACAAGGAGCCATGGGGCTTTCGCGGCGAGCTCGCCGATGCGCTGCCGCAGCTAAAGGAGCAAGGCGCGCGCCTGGTGCTCGGGATTCGCGACGTGCTGGACGATGAAGACGCGCTTGCCCGTGAGTGGGAGCGCAAGGGCGCTATCGAGGCAATCGAGCGCTACTACGACGAGATCTGGGTATATGGCGTGCCTGAGATTTGCCGACCCCTCTCCGGGCTGGGGCTCTCCGCACGCATGGAGGCTCACGTCCACTACACCGGTTACCTCCGGCGCAGCCTGCCCGACTGGCCGGCCGAGCCCGAGGGCGAAGCGCCGGAGGAGCCCTACCTCCTCGTCACCACCGGCGGCGGCGGGGATGGTGACGCCCTGGTGGATTGGGTGATCCGCGCATACGAGGCCGATCCGGCGCTCTGCCCTCCCGCCTTTATCGTCTACGGCCCCTTCATGGGCGCCACGGAACGCGCGGCTTTCGATGCGCGCATTGCACAGCTCGATGGTCGCATTGCCGCCATCGGCTTCCATCCACGGCTCGAGCGGCTTGTTGCCGGCGCGGCGGGCGTTGTCGCGATGGGCGGCTACAACACGTTCTGCGAGATCCTGTCGGCGGACCGGCCGGCGATCATCGCCCCCCGTACCGAGCCTCGACGCGAGCAGGTCATCCGCGCGGAAGCGGCCGAACAGCTCGGCCTGCTGAAGATGCTAACGCCGGAGCGCGACGGGGATGCTTCTGAAACCATGGCCGCCGCGATCCGGGCGCTCGCCACGCAACCCGCCCCGTCCGCCGCTGCGATGCCGGGGCTCCTGAGCGGGCTCGACGCGATCACGGAGCGCACGAAGCTGGGCTGCGAGCAACGCCGCGGCCAGTCGCTCGCCGCCGCGGGCGAGTGAGCACAGCGATGCAGGAAAAGCCGGAGCGGCCACCGACCCTGGCCGTGGTACTCAAGGGCTACCCACGCCTCTCGGAAACCTTCATCGCCCAGGAGCTCAAGGC
>JBCBHB010000455.1:0-3208 GCA_038526025.1 Pseudomonadota bacterium | reverse complement strand
CGTCCGCAAGGTGCTGGGCGACTTCGAAGCCCGTGCGATCGCCATCGATGAACCCGCGCTGCGCGTGAAGATGACCGAACTGCTGGCGGAGGCGAAGACCCAGCTCATGGGCGAGATGGGCAGCTGACAGCCCGCCGCCCGCTCGCGGCACCCGGCCCGCGCGGTTCGGCCGCGGGTGGGTGCCGCATGGCGGGGCTTTGACGCCGGAGCGCGGCGGGGCATTTCTGCCGCATGCTCCATGTCGTCTGGTTCAAGCGCGATCTTCGGGTGTTCGACCATGCGCCGCTGGCCGCCGCCGCCGAGGCCGCGGCGGCGGACGGTGGCAGCGTCGTGCCGCTCTACGTGGCGGAGCCGGCCTGGTGGGGCGCGCCGACGGCGTCTCTCAGGCAGTGGCGCTTCGTCTCCGGCGCGCTCAAAGCCCTCGATGCGGCGCTGAGCGATCTTGGCGCCCCGCTCGTCGTTCGCCACGGCGCGATGCCGGATGTGTTGGCGGCACTTCATGCCGATCACGGGGTCGCGGCCCTGTGGTCTCATGAGGAGACGGGCGAGGCTTGGTCCTATGAGCGGGACCGCGCCGTGGCGGCCTGGGTGGCGCGCGAGGGCGTGCCCTGGCGGGAGTTTCAGCATGCGGGCGTGATCCGCCGCCTCAAGAGCCGGGACGGCTGGGCCCAGCAATGGGACCGGCGGATGCTGAAGGCGGCGACGCCGACGCCGAAGGGGCTGCCGCCGCACGGCCTCTCCTCGGGCGCGATCCCGTCAGGCGCCGAACTCGGCCTTTCGCCGGACCCGGCCGAGGAGATCGGGGCCACGCCGCGGGACGGGCGGCACCTGCTCGAGAGCTTCCTCATGAAGCGCGGCGAACACTATCGGCGCGAGATGTCGTCGCCTGTGTCGGCCTACGACGCGTGCTCGCGCCTCTCCCCGCATCTCGCCTGGGGTACGCTCTCCACCCGGGAGGTGTACCAGGAGGCGGTCGTGGCGCAGCGCTACCACGAGAGCAAGGCCTATCGTCAATCGATCGACAGCTTCATCGCGCGGCTGCACTGGCGCTGCCATTTCATGCAGAAGCTGGAGGACGAGCCGGCGATCGAGCATCGCTGCATGCATCCCGTCTATGAGGGGATGCGGGAGAGCGAGCATGATGAGGGGCGCCTTCAGGCCTGGTTGGCGGGGGAGACCGGGCTGCCGATGGTGGATGCCTGCATGCGAGCGCTGCGGGCCACCGGATGGCTGAACTTCCGTATGCGGGCGATGGTCACCTCGGTCGCCGCCTACCACCTCTGGCTCGACTGGCGGCGCTTCGGGCCCGGGCTGGCGCAGCTCTTCACGGATTTCGAGCCGGGCATCCACTGGAGCCAGAGCCAGATGCAGTCGGGCGTGACCGGCATCAACACCATCCGCATCTACAACCCGGTCAAGCAGTCGAAAGACCACGATCCCGACGGCGTGTTCCTGCGGCGCTGGCTGCCGGAACTGGCAGAATTGCCGGTGAAGCGGCTGCATGAGCCGTGGCGGGCGACGGCCGGCCTGGTGCTGGGGCGCGATTACCCCGAGCCCTTGGTGGAACCTGTTGCGGCGGCGCGCGCCGCTAAGGAGCGGGTGTTTGCGCAGCGGCGGCAGGAGGGCTTCGAGGAGGGCAAGGCGCGTGTGCTGAGGAAGCACGCATCGCGCCGGCGCCCGCGCGCCGAGCATCCGCCACGCGAGGACCGCCAGGGCCGTTTCGATTTCTGAGCAGGGCGAAGCAAGCGGCACCGCGGCGGGGCCGCGGTACTCTTTGCGCCCTGACGCCGCCATCCGGCGGCGCCAGCGCCGCCTGTGGCGAGCCTGACGAGGCTGATGAGCAATGAGGGGCTGGCGGGCGCGGCGCTCGGTCGCTGGTCGGGGGCCGGGTTGGTTGCGAGGCGGGGCTCGCCTGGCGGGCACCGTCGGCTACCTTCCCGCAGATGCTGGATGTTCTGCTCATCGCTGCGCTGCCGGTCTGCGGACCGACCGCCGAGGCGCGCTTCACGGAAGGTGCGCCTGTGGATCGTTTCGAGATCGCGAACCTCTCGCCCGAGGGATGGTGGATCGACGCCGTGGCGATCGATCTCGGACCCTCTGCGGGGCGGCTGGTGGTGGACGCCCTTCCCGGCGGCGCCGGCTTCAACGTGGCGCAGCCCTTCCGCGCAGAGGCCGGCGCGGCGGTGCTGGCCGCCGGCCAGTCGGTCGCCGACGGGGACGAGATGATCGCGCTCAACTTCGCGACCTTTCCAGAGACGGTGCGTTTCCGCTTCACCCTCGATCTCGACGACCGGATCTCCGGCAGTGCCGGCACGCGCGTGTCGGGGAGCGAGATGCGCGACGCCCGCCTCACGGTGACGTTCCGGCACCGGGACGGCACGGAAGAGGAGCATGAGGGCCTCTTCGACGGGAACGCCGCCGCGCGCGCGGGTGCGCCCTGCCTCGGCTGAAGAACCATGGCGAAGATGCGAAAGAAGGGCGATCTGCCCTCCAAGACCTGCGCGGCCTGCGGGTTGCCCATCAGCTGGCGCAAGAAGTGGGAGCGGGTTTGGGACGAGGTGAGATACTGTTCGGAGCGCTGCCGTCGGACAGCCAAGGGCCGATCGACGGGCGCCGGGGCGTGAGGGCATGAACGAGGGCTACCGCCGCGCGATCCTTGTCCTGGGCGATCAGCTCGACATCGAGGCGAAGATCCTGCGCGAGAGCGACCCGGCGCGGGATGTCATCGTGATGACCGAGGCGCGGGAAGAAGCCGCCTATCTCCGCCAGCACAAGAAGCGGCTGGTGCTGTTCTTCTCGGCCATGCGGCATTTTGCCGAGGCGCTGCGCGAGAAGGGCTGGACCGTGGTCTATCATGCGCTCGATGGCGAGGCGCCCGTGGAGACGCTGGCGGAGGGGGCGGCGCGGGTCGAGGCCGGGGAGGTACATGTCACCCTGCCCGGGGACTGGCGGGTGCTCGAGGCGCTGAAGCGGCGGTTCAACGGGCTGACCGTATGGGAGGATACGCATTTCCTCTCGTCGCCCGAGGAGTTCGCTGCATGGCGCGCGGGGCGCAAGCGCTTCATCCTCGAGGACTTCTACCGGATGAAGCGGCGCCAGACCGGCTGGCTCATGGATGGTGACCAGCCCGAGGGCGGGGCCTGGAACTACGACAAGGAGAACCGCGGCAGCTTCGGCAAGGCCGGACCGGGGGAGACGCCCGGGCGGC
>JBCBHB010000454.1:0-3215 GCA_038526025.1 Pseudomonadota bacterium | reverse complement strand
AGGCGCAGAATACGATGCCTGGCTCATACGCATCGGGGAGAGCGACCAGTTCGGCACGGGCTTCACCGAGATCAACCCGAACTCCAAGATCCCCGCCATGGTCGACCGTTCAGGGCCCGAGCCCGTCCGTGTCTTCGAGTCCGGCTCGATCCTGCTCCATCTCGCAGAGAAGTTCGGCGCCTTCCTGGCGCCAAGCGGCCCGGAGCGCACCGAGACGCTCAACTGGCTGATGTGGCAGATGGGCGCCGCCCCCTTCCTCGGCGGCGGCTTCGGGCACTTCTACGCCTATGCCCCCTTCAAGATGGAATACCCGATCGACCGCTATGCCATGGAAGCCAAGCGCCATATGGACGTGCTCGACCAGACGCTTGCCACCCGCCCCTACATCGCCGGCGAGACCTACACCATTGCCGACATGGCGATCTGGCCCTGGTACGGCAACATGGCCCTCGGCCGGCTCTACAACGCGGGCACGTTCCTTGACGTCAGAAGCTACCCGCACCTCCTCGCCTGGGCCGAGAGGATCCTCGAGCGTCCCGCCGTCCAGCGCGGCCGCATGGTCAACCGCCTCTCGGGCGATCCTTCGGAGCAGCTTCACGAACGCCACGCCGCCTCGGACTTCGACACCAAGACGCAGGACAAGATCGCCGCGGCTTAGCCGCCGGTCCCCATCAGGGGGCGAAAGGCTGGCGGGCGGGCTCGCCCGGGGCGCAAGCCCCGTGCCGAGGGCGCCGGCCAGCCGCCCCCTCATGGCTTGAAGATCGCGTTCCCCCCATCGGCGAGCAGCGCGCTGCCGGTCACGAAGGAGCCCCGGTCCGAGAGCAGGAACAGCGCCGCCTCCGCAATCTCCTCGGCCCGCGCCATGCGCTTCAGCGCATGCAGCCCCGCAACCCAGTCGAGCGTCGCCGCATCCTCGCCCGCCATCGCGGTGCGCGTGCCGCCGGGGAGCAGGGCGTTCACGCGGATCCCCTCCGCCCCGTGCTCCGCCGCCAGCACCTGAACGAGCCCCACCAGCCCCGCTTTCGACGCGGCGTAGGCCCCCATCCCGGGCAGCCCGATGCCCTGCCCCACGAAGGAGCCGGTGAAGACCAGGCTCCCGCCGCCCCGCCGCCGCATCGCCGGCAGCTGGCATTTCGCGGCAAGGAAGGCGGCCCTCAGGTTCGTCGCCATGACCCCGTCCCAGGTCTCCTCCGTCATCTCAGGCACCGGCCCAAGCGCGCCCGTGATGCCGGCATTGTTGAAGGCCGCATCGAGCCCCCCGAACCGGGTCTCCGCCGTCGCCACCAGCGCCGCCGCATGATGGGCCTCCGCCACGTCTCCCGCGACCGCGGCCACCCGCGCGCCCAGCGCCACCAGCTCGTCCGCCAGCGCGTGCAACAGGCCTTCCCGCCGCGCCGAGAGCACCAGATCCGCCCCCTCGCCCGCACAGAGCCGCGCCGCCGCTGCGCCGATCCCGCTGCTCGCGCCGGTCACGATCACCACCTTGCCCGCCAACGCGCCTCCGCCGTCTTGCCGGTCGCCGCACCTGCCGTCTTCCCGCATCCCGCCTCTCCTGGGTCGCTGCCGATGCGCGAAGCGTAGCGCCTGAGACCGGTGGCGCTCGACCCGGATCCTGCGCCCCTGTCCGCTGCGATCCACCGGCAGGCCTGCTGGGGGCGTATGGCAGGCGGGTGGGCTCGCTTTGGGCACCGCCCAGAGCCGAGGGCGCCCGTCAGCCGCCCCCAACGAAAAACGGCCCGGGGTTTCCCCCGGGCCGCTCTTGCCGCGATCCGTTCGGTGTCAGTGGGCGAGGCCGGCCTGGGCGCCGTCATCCTCGGCCGCCGCCTTCGCCGGATCCGTCGCCTCGAAGCAGTTCTCGTCCCATTCGATGGGCTCGGGCGCCTCGACCAGGGCGACCTTCAGCACCTCGGACACGCTCTCGACCGGGATAAGGTCCAGTCCTTCCTTCACATTGTCCGGGATCTCCGGCAGGTCCTTCACGTTCTCCTTCGGGATCAGCACCGTCTTGATGCCGCCCCTGAGCGCGGCCAGCAGCTTCTCCTTCAGCCCGCCGATGGGCAGCACGTTGCCCCGCAGCGTCACCTCGCCCGTCATCGCCACATCTCGGCGCACCGGGATCTGCGTCAGCACCGAGACGATGGAGGTCACCATCGCGATGCCCGCGCTCGGCCCGTCCTTCGGCGTCGCGCCCTCGGGCACGTGCACATGGATGTCCATCTTCTCGAACATCGGTGGCTGTACCCCGAAGAGCGGCGCCTTGGCGCGCACGAAGCTCGCAGCCGCGTCGATCGATTCCTTCATCACGTCGCCAAGCTTGCCGGTGGTCTTCATCCGGCCCTTGCCCGGCAGCCGCAACGCCTCGATCTGCAGGAGATCGCCGCCCACGGAGGTATAGGCGAGCCCGGTGGTCACCCCCACCTGGTCCTGCTCCTCGGCCAGCCCGTGCTTGAAGCGCGGCACGCCCAGCAATTCCTCGAGCCGCTCCGCCGTCACCTCCACCGTCTTCTCGTCACCCTTCACGATCTGGGTGAGCGATTTCCGGCAGAGCTTCGCAAGCTCACGCTCCAGGTTCCGCACGCCCGCCTCGCGGGTATAGCGGCGGATCACCTCGGTCAGCGCCGCGTCCCCGATCTCGAACTCGCCGTTGCGAAGCCCGTGATCCTTCACCTGCTTCGGCAAGAGGTGCCGGCGCGCGATCTCCAGCTTCTCGTCCTCGGTGTAGCCGGCGAGCGGGATGATCTCCATGCGGTCCAGCAGCGGCTGGGGCATGTTGTAGGTGTTCGCCGTCGTCAGGAACATGACGTTCGAGAGATCGTACTCGACCTCGAGATAGTGGTCCGAGAACGTGCCGTTCTGCTCGGGGTCAAGCACCTCCAGCATGGCCGAGGCCGGGTCGCCGCGGAAATCCTGGCCCATCTTGTCGATCTCATCGAGCAGGATCAGCGGGTTCGTCGTCTTGGCCTTCTTCATGGCCTGGATGATCTTGCCCGGCATCGAGCCAATATACGTCCGCCGATGCCCGCGGATCTCAGCCTCGTCGCGCACACCGCCGAGCGAGATGCGGATGAACTCGCGCCCCGTTGCCTTCGCGACCGATTTGCCGAGCGAGGTCTTGCCCACACCCGGCGGGCCCACGAGACACAGGATCGGCCCCTTCAACTCGGCCGAGTCGACCGTCGTGCGCAACTATCTCGACTGGATGCTGTCGATCCCGT
>JBCBHB010000453.1:0-3218 GCA_038526025.1 Pseudomonadota bacterium | reverse complement strand
GCATCGCCGGCGCGCACCCCGGCGGTGCCCACGCCGCCGCGGGCGAACTTCTCGGCATGAGCGTGGAAATCGGCGCCAGTGAGCGCGGCATGGGCGAACCAGAGCTGGTTGCTGGCCCAGTGCCCGGGGTCCTCGCCGGGGCGGAGGGCGGTGCGAAAGAGCGTCCACTGGGCGCCGTAGGCCGCGCCGTCCTCATCCTCGAGATTCGCGGTGACATACCACCATTCGTTACGGAAACGGGGATGGGCGCCGTGATCCGCCGGAAACATGATGGGCGTGTCGCGGCTCACGCGGGCATAGCCGTCCTCCCGTTCGGGCGCGAGGCCCGCATAGCCCTGAGCGGTCGCCACGCCCGGCGCGAGGACCAGCGCGAGAAGGACAAGCATGGGGGCGAGGATGCGGCGCGTCTCGGTCATGCTGCAGAAGTAAGGTGCCTGGCGCTCGCCGGCGAGGGGCTTGGCCGCGGCGCTAGGGCGCGGTGGCGCCGCAGAAGCGGCGCGGGTCGAAGGCCGAGAGGTCGAGATCGGGCGGGCGCCCCTCGGCCAGATCGGCCACCACCGCGCCGGCGGCGGGGGCGAGCTGGAAGCCATGGGCGGAGAAGCCGAAGGCGTGCACCACGCCCTCGGCCGCACCCTGCCCGATCACCGGCAGATCGTCCGGCGTGTAGCCCTCGATGCCCGCCCAGAAGCGGTTGATCTCCGCCCCCGAGAGATGGGGGAAGACCCGGGCCGCGGCGGCGAGAAAGCGGCGGATGCCGGCGAGGTCGAGCCGCGTGGTGTTCGTGGCAGGCTCGGCGATGCCGCGCACGCCCCCGCCGATGAGCACCGTGCCGTTCTCGAACTGCTTGAGGGAGAGCGCGTCGCCGAGGAGGCCAACCACCGCATCGACGAAGGGGGCCATGCGGGTGGTGATGGCGAGCATGGGCGCGTGGGCGGCGAGGGGGATGCGGTCCCCGAGCCGTGCGGCGAGCTCGCCGCCCCAGGCGCCCGCTGTGTTGACGACGACGGGCGCTTCGAAGCTGGCCTGCGGGGTGGTGACGCGCCAGACGCCGCCATGGCGCGCGATGTCCTGCACCGGGCTGCCCTCGCGGATGACAGCGCCCAATGCCTCCGCGCGGCGGCGGAAGGCCTGCACGGTGCGGTAGGGCTGGGCGTAGCCGTCTCCCGCCACATGGAGCGCGCCGAGGCAGCCCGGGGCGGCGCCAGGGAGGAGGGTGCGCAGCGTGGGCGCGTCGATCACCTCCTCATGGCTAAAGCCCTGCTGTTGAAGGATTTCCACGCGGCGCCGGGCGCTCTCCAGCTCCTCCTCGGTGAAGCCGATCTTGAGGTAGCGGCTTTCGCGATAGCCGCAGTCGTCGTCCACCAGCGCGTCGATCTCGCGCCAGTAGGCGGCGGCGCGGACGGAGAGGGGGACCTCCGCGGTCGCCCGGCCGAGGCGGCGGACACCGCCGGCATTGGCGCCCGAGGCATGGCGGCCGACGCTGTCCTTCTCGAGCAGGATCACAGCATGTCCGCGAGCGGCGAGATGGAGGGCGGCGGCGCAGCCGTGGATCCCGCCGCCGACGATGAGGACATCGGCTGTGCGCCGCTCAGACGCCATCGGGCGTCTCCATATCGGCGAAGGCGCCGAGGGGGACGGGCTTCACGGGCGGGCGGAGGCGATAGTAGCCGGTCTCCGCCAGGCTGCGGCCGGTGCGGGCCGCGATCATGGCCTGGACGGTGAGCCCGCAATAGCGGCCCTGGCAGGCGCCCATGCCCGCACGGCTGAAGCTTTTCAACTGGTTAGGGCCGAGGAGGCCCATGGTGACGAGGGGCGCAAGCTCGCCCGCCGTGATCTCCTCGCAGCGACACACCACCGTCTCCGGCGCTTCCGGCACGAGGAACTGCGGGGCGGGGCGGTAGAGCGCATCGAGGAACGGGCGGAGGCGCGTGGCGGCGGTTCGGAGGCGCATCGGTGCCTCGGCCGCGCGGTCCCGGTCGCTGGCGCTGAGGCGGCCGGCGGTGTGGAGCGTGTCGAGTGCTGTGATCTCGCCGCGGGCTTCCGCTGCCTCCCAGCCCTCGATGCCGCCGCCGTCCCCGGCCACGCGGATGGCGGGGGTGCTGGTGCGGCCCCAGCGGTCGGTCACGGGCTGCCAGCAGAGCTGCGCGTCGTTCCAGGCGTGGCGGAGGCCCGCGGCCATGGTGAGGTTGGTGGCGGGGACAACGCCCTGATGGAGAAAGAATTGCTGGGCCTCGAGCTGGCCTTCCTCGCTCGCCTCCGTGCGCCAGCGGATGGCCTCGGCGCGGGCGTCGCCCTCGATGGCGAGGTGGCTGACGGCCTCGATATGCGTGACGCCGGCGCGGCGGATCGCGCGGCGCCAGGCGAGGCCCTTGAGGAGGGGCGCGGGGCTTCTGAGCGCAGCGGGGAGATGGCGGAGGGCGCGGCGGCGGGCCGCGGTTGTGCCGGTGTCGAGAATCGCCTTGGGCTGGGCGCCGGCCGCGATCATCTGCACCGCGAGGAGGTAGAGGAGGGGGCCTGTGCCGGTGAGGACGGCGCCTTCCGCCACCAGCCCTGCACCCTTCATGAGGGTCTGCGCGCCGCCCGCAGTGAGCACGCCCGGCAGGGTCCAGCCAGGGATGGGGAAGGGGCGTTCCTGCGCACCGGTGGCGACGATTACTTGGGGGATTTCAACGAGATGGGCGCGCCCCTCTGCGGTGTAACCAAGCTCGATACCGTCCTCGCCCGGGGCGAGTTGCCAGACGGTGGCGCCGGGGCGGTAGCGCGCGCTGGTCCCCTCGAGACGCGCAACGGCAGCGCGCGCTCCGGCATTGTCTATCCCCAGCGTGGAGAGCTGTGCCCGGGTGGCCTGGGCGAGACCGCGCCAGACCTGCCCGCCGGGGGCGGGGTTTTCATCGAGAAGGAGCACGTCGAGACCGCCTTCGGCCGCGCAGGCGGCGGCGGCAAGGCCCGCTGGGCCGGCGCCGATGACGACGAGATCGGTCATGATGGGGCGATGGGGGCGCCCATCCCGTCCTGCCGCGCGATCTCCATGCCATCTGCGGCGAGGACGAGGCAGGCCTGGCGGTTGGGGACGCCGTCGACGATCACCAGGCAGTCGAAGCAGGCGCCCATGAGGCAGAGGGGGCCGCGGGGGCTGCCGGTGCGTGGCGTGGTGCGGAAGCTCTCGATGTTCAGGCGGCTTGAGGGCGCTTGCGGCGCCCCCATCACCCTCCGCTTCG
>JBCBHB010000452.1:0-3227 GCA_038526025.1 Pseudomonadota bacterium | reverse complement strand
CGCTGGCTCGCCGGCGCTATGGCTGGCGCATACTGCCCTGGGCACCGCCCGCCGCCGCGCCGCCCGCCGAAGGCACGCTGCCGCCCGATAGTGTCGCTGCAGTCGCAGAGATAGTAGCGACAGCCCGCAAGGCAGGCGCAGCGGTCTGGTTGGCGTACCATCCCACGGTCGGTGAGCCCGGTGCCCCGCCACCGCCGGGGCGCACGGCCTTCGAGGGCTTCGCTGCTTTGGAGGGCGTGCCTTTCGTCGCCTTCGCCGACCATGGGATAGAGATTGGAGACTACGAGGACATCATCCATCCCAACGCGTCGGGCGCGCGGCGGATTGCCGGAGTTCTGGCGAAGATGCTGGGTACTCGAGACAGCGAGGGGTGCGGCTGAGAAGCGTTCAAGAGCGTGCAACGTGGATGTGTACGTGCCCGGCACCCCGCAACCCAATCACGCGGCCGGTCGACAACACAGAAACTCAACTTCGGGCTGCCGGGCACGCTTCTTTCACCATACGGTGCGCGCTCCGCACTGTGACGATGGTCACAATCGGTGCCTGGGGAGGTCGGCCTGTGGGGGCGCGATTGCGGCCCTATGGCGGCATGCTCACGATCCGCGTGGGGGGCGCGACGGTTTTACCGAGAGACGGGGTGTTCACCCGCATCGTGAGGGCGTATGTCAGGTGATATGGGAGCGGTTCCCGCAGGCTGAGAGGCCTGGGGCCGCTGCCGGCACATTCCCTCCCGCGGGGCTGGCTGCGCCGCGGCGACTGCCCGAGCGAGGTTTCGATGGCCAAGGACGCGACCGAGAACGAAACGCTGCACGCGACAAGCTTTCTGCAGGGTACCAACCAGGTCTACGTCGAACAGCTCTATGCCGCCTGGGTGAAGGACGCCGCCTCGGTCGACCCGAGCTGGGCCGATTACTTCGAGAGCCTGCGCGAGAGTCCGGATCAGGTGCGCGAGGAAGCGGCCGGGGCGCCCTGGAAGCGCTCGGACTGGCCGCCGCAGGTGAACGGCGAGCTTGTCGCCGCGCTCGACGGGCAATGGGACACGATCCCGGACGCCAAGGCCGTGGGCAAGAAGATCGCGGCCAAGGCGAAGGCCGAGGGCAAGCCGATGGACGCGGAGGCGCTCCGCCGGTCGGTCCTCGATTCGATCCGAGCCATCATGTACATCCGCAGCTTCCGCAGCCGGGGCCATCTGGGAGCGGATCTGGACCCGCTCGGCATCGTCGGCCGCAAGGGGCACCCGGAATTCGACCCGGCCTTCTTCGGCTTCGAGGAGAAGGACCTCGACCGGCCGATCTTCATCGACAAGGTGCTGGGCCTCGAGACCGCGACGATGCGGGAGATCGAGACGCTGCTGAAGCGCACCTATCAGGGCACCTTCGCGCTCCAGTTCATGCACCTGCAGGATCCGGAGCCGAAGGGTTGGCTGCAACAGCGCATCGAGGGCTACGGCAAGGAGATCGCCTTCACCAAGCAGGGCCGGAAGGCGATCCTGAACAAGCTGGTGGAGGCGGAGGGGCTCGAGAAGTTCCTGCATGTCAAATACACCGGCACGAAGCGCTTCGGCCTAGACGGGGGCGAGTCGCTGATCCCGGCGATGGAGCAGATCATCAAGCGGGGTGGCGCGCTGGGGGCGAAGGAAATCGTCATCGGCATGCCCCATCGCGGGCGCCTCAACGTGCTGGCGGCGGTGATGGCCAAGCCCTACCGCGCGATCTTCAACGAGTTCCAGGGCGGCAGCTTCAAGCCCGAGGAGGTCGAAGGTTCGGGCGATGTGAAGTACCACCTCGGCGCGTCCTCGGACCGTGAGTTCGACGGTAACAACGTGCACCTTTCACTCACCGCCAACCCCTCGCACCTCGAGGCGGTGAACCCGGTTGTGATTGGCAAGGCCCGCGCGAAGCAGGACCAGATCGGCGAGGGGCGGCACACCGTGATCCCCGTGCTGCTCCACGGCGACGCGGCCTTCGCGGGGCAGGGTGTGGTGGCGGAATGCTTCGGGCTCTCGGGCCTCAAGGGGCACAAGACCGGCGGCACGATCCATATCGTGGTGAACAACCAGATCGGCTTCACCACGGCACCGCATCACAGCCGCTCGAGCCCGTACCCCACCGACATCGCCAAGATGGTCGACTGTCCGATCTTCCATGTGAACGGGGACGACCCTGAGGCGGTGGTGCATGCCGCGAAGGTTGCCACCGAGTTCCGCCAGAAATTCGAGCGGGACGTGGTGATCGACATCTTCTGCTATCGCCGCTTCGGCCATAACGAGGGTGACGAGCCGATGTTCACCCAGCCGAAGATGTACAAGGTGATCAAGCAGCAGAAGACCACGCTGCAGATCTATACCGAGCGGCTGGTGCGCGACGGGTTGCTCGCCGAGGGCGAGGTGGAGGAACTCAAGGCCGGGTTCCAGAGCTTCCTCAACGAGGAGTTCGAGACCGGCAAGAGCTACAAGCCCAACAAGGCGGACTGGCTCGACGGGCGCTGGCAGGGTTTCGGCCCGGGCGAGGGCGCCTATCAGCGCGGGCAGACCGCCGTGCAGGAGCCGGTGCTCCGCCGCGTGGGCGAGGCGCTGACGCGCCTGCCCGAGGGGTTCAAGCCGCACCGTACGATCTCGCGCCTGCTCGAGGCGAAGAGCCAGATGATCGAGACCGGCGAGGGGATCGACTGGGCCACGGCGGAGGCGCTCGCCTTCGGCACGCTGATGCTCGAGGGCTACAAGGTGCGCATGTCCGGCCAGGACTCGGTGCGCGGCACCTTCTCCCAGCGCCATTGCGGCATCACCGACCAAGAGACGGAGGAGCGCTACTTCCCGCTCAACCACCTCGGTGAGGAGGCGGCGAGCCTCGAGGTCATCGACTCGATGCTTTCGGAGTATGCGGTGCTGGGCTTCGAGTACGGCTACTCGCTCTCGGAGCCGAAGGCGCTCACGCTCTGGGAGGCCCAGTTCGGGGACTTCGTGAACGGCGCCCAGATCATGATCGACCAGTTCATCTCCTCGGGCGAGCGGAAGTGGCTGCGCATGTCGGGCCTCGTGATGCTGCTGCCCCATGGCTATGAGGGGCAGGGGCCGGAGCACTCGTCCGCGCGTCTCGAACGGTTCCTGCAGCTTTCGGCGGAGGACAACTGGATCGTCGCGAACTGTACGTCGCCGGCGAACTACTTCCACATCCTCCGCCGCCAGCTGCACCGCTCTTTCCGCAAGCCGCTGATCATGATGACCCCGA
>JBCBHB010000451.1:0-3245 GCA_038526025.1 Pseudomonadota bacterium | reverse complement strand
AGGTGGCGAAGGCCAGCAGCATCAGCGCGAAGATCTCCGGTGGGCCGAAACTGAGTGCGACGGCGGCCAGCGGCGGGGCGAAGGCCGTGAAGAGTAGGTTCGCCACCGTACCGCCGATGAACGACGCGAGTGCTGCGGTAACGAGCGCCTGGTCCGCCTTGCCCTGAAGCGCCAGTGGCCTGCCATCGAAGGTTGTGGCGACGGCCGTGGAGGCGCCGGGGATGCCGAGCGTAACGGACGAGATCGCACCGCCATACATCGCACCGTAGTAGATGGCGGCGAGGAAGATCATGGGCGCGGTGGCCGTGCCGGTCTGCTGCTGGATGAGGAAGGTGGCCGGCAGCAGGATGGCCACGCCGTTCACCGAGCCAAGGCCCGGCATGGCGCCGACGAAGAGCCCGATCGCCACGCCGATGAAGGCGAGGAAGAGATTCGTCGGCTCGAGCGCGGTGAGGATACCGTCGAGGAGGAGAGAGATGACTTCCATGGCCCGGCCTCAGAGGAAGATGTCGTAGAGCGGCGTGAACACGGTGTCCTCCACCGAGCGCAGGCCTTTCGGCAGCGGCAGGGTCATCGCCACGTCGAAGAAGAAGAACATGCCGATGGGCATGAGCACGGCGACGGCGATGGTGAGGCGCCAGGGGTGCCTGCCGAGAAAGCGCAGGTAGTAGAGCAGGAAGAGCGCCATGGCGCCGTACATGCTGATGATGTCGGAGAGGAAGATGAAGGCGGTGACCCCGCCGCCGACCAGCACCATCATGCGGACACCGTAGGCATCGAGGAACGGCCCGGTGTCGCGGCTGGGGGGCGAGGTGCGACGCACCCAGTTCACCACGATCCAGCCGCAGCTCAGCAGCATGATGAAGGCGAGCCAGAAGGGCCAGAAGCCGCCGCCGGGTCCTTCACCCGGAATGTACCAGATGTTTTCGAACCACGGATCGCCGGGCCAGGCCGGCGCGCCCGATTGATACATGAGGTAGGCGGAGAAGGCCGCAAGGACGAGGGCCATGATCAGCTCGGCAAGGCGCATTCTGCGCAATCCTCCCTATTGCCCGGCTTGGCGCCAGTTTTGCTCGTTGGAAGGAAAAGCGGCGCCCGGGGTCACCCGAACGCCGCCGTCCTGGTACGCCCGTGGTATACCACCACGGGCTGGGATACCAGATGTCAGTTGATGGCGCCGGACGCCTTCAGGATATTCTCATGACGATCCCGCTGGGTGGTCCAGTAGGCCTTCATGCCGTCGCCGGTCATCCACTCGCCGAAGAGCGACTTGTCGGACCGGTACTTCTGCCAGCGATCGCTCTCGAACACCGCCTTGAAGAGGTTACGGTAGTACTCTTCGGCCTCGGCGCTCATGCCGGGCGCACCAACGACGGCACGCTGCATGTAGTACGAGAAGTCACCGCCCTTTTCCTTGAGCGTCGGGGTGCCCGGGAACAGCGGAAGCGGATCGTCGGTGAAGCTCACCAGCGCAAGCAGGTCGCCCGACTCGTAGAAGCCGAGAGCCTCGGACGGGTTGTTGACCGAGCTGTCGATCTGCTGACCGGCCAGGTCCTTCGCCACGGCGCCACCACCCTTGTACGGGATGTACTTGATGCTGAGGCCGTAGTTGTTGTTCAGGAAGTCGGTGACGATGTTGTCTTCCGAGTTCTTGCCGGTGCCGCCCATGACCCAGCCGTCGCCGCGCTCGGAAGCGACCGCGATGAACTCGTCAAAGGTGGTCACACCCTCGTCCTTGTGGACCCAGAGGATGAACGTGTCCTCCGCCATCCGAGCGATGGGGGCGAAGTTCATGATGTCGATGCCCAGGCCAGGCTGGCGCAGCGGCGTGGTGAAGAACGAGTTCAGCGTCACCATGATCGTGTGATCCGGGTCGCGCGCCGTGTTGAGGTAGACCAGAGCCTCGGCACCCGAGCCGCCCGACTTGTTCTGCGGGACAAGCGGCTTGGAGGCGAGGTTCTGCTCCTCGACGATCGACTGCATCAGACGCGCCATCTTGTCGGCGCCCCCACCCTTACCAGCCATGATCACGAACTCGATCGGCTTCTTCGGCTCCCAAGCGGCCTGCGCAGGCGCGGCAAGGAAACCCAGTCCGATAGCGGCTGCGGCACCGAATGCCGCAAGTCGACGGTTCAAGGTCATTGGATACTCCCGTTTCTCACATCCCCCTGCCGGGGACTAGTCTTGCTTGTTTCACGGTGCACGTACTGCAACTGTGAATTGTGGCACACATGCCTAAATTCGCATGGTATGCCAGCGGCCAGACATTTCAATGCTACGCGGGCACTAGAACTGAAAGAATCTAACGCTTCAGTGCAACATCATGACCGGAATCTGCGTGCGGTCCACTATAGTTTGCGTTGCACCACCGAAAATTGTCTCATGCTCGTGGCTATGTCCATAGGCTCCTGTGAGGAGCATCCCGGCACCTGCCGATAGCGCACCCTTAAGAATGGCTTGACCGGGATTCTCGTCCGCGGCAATGCGCGTGCGGCTCGCCTCGATGCCATGGGCGGTGAGGTATCGGATGAGCGCCTCGCCATCGACAGGGGAGCCTTCCTCGCCGCCATCGAGCACCGTCACACGCTCAGCGCACCGCAGCACCGGCTGGGCCAGTGCCACGGCGCGCGTCGCCTCCAGCGCCCCGTTCCAGGCGATGGCGATGTGGCTTGCAAAGTCGCCCACCGGCGCCTCGGGCGGGCAGAGGAGCACGGGGCGGGCCGTTTGAAAGAGCGCGGCACGGAGAGAGTTGACGCCCAGGTTGGCGTCCCGGTCGGGCTTTGCGACCGCAACGATGTCGGCCAGCCTTCCATGGCTGCGGATCACGTCCGCCATCTTGCCCTCGGCGGTTTGCCACGAGCCGGTGGTCGCACCGCCAGCGCGCGCCGCATCGGACGCGATGCGCTCCACACCATGCTCCGAGAAGAGCGCGGTGAGCTGCTGTTCGAGCGCGGCTCCTTCCTCGCTTGAGAGCTGCGCCGCCGAGCTGCGGATCTGCTCGCGCATGGCGCGCGGCAGGTTGACGCCGATGGGCATGAAGTCCACCGGCCGGGCCAGGCAGTGCAGAAGGTCGACATGCGCGCCGAAGCGCCGGGCGAGCACGACCGCATGAGCGAGCACGCCGGGTCCCTTACCGTCGCCCCGCACGGGCACCAGGATCTTCGCGATGGTCATGTCGTCGTCCTCCCCAGACCTCCTCAGAGGCTCTGCGCTGGCCTCTTCGGGCCGCTTGTTTTCACGCTGCC
>JBCBHB010000450.1:0-3255 GCA_038526025.1 Pseudomonadota bacterium | reverse complement strand
GTCGATCCCTTGCGCAACACCCAGCGCCAGGATGGCCAGGATCCGTGCCGTATCATCTAGCTGCAGCGCGGCGTTCCGTGCAGCGATGGTTCCCATGCTGACCACGTCCTGATTGGCGGCATTGGTTGAGATCGACTGGGCCGCGGCGGGTACCGCGCGGGTCCGCATTTCTGCCAGGAGCGCCGTCGCCGTGACCTGCGCGCCCATGAGGCCGCTGTTGAGCCCGGGGGTGCCACGCTGCAGGAAGGGGGGCAATCCCCGGTTCAGCCGTTCATCCGTGAGGCGTGCGATCTGTCGCTCCGCGAGCTGGGCGATGGTGAGCGTCGCGTTGGCCAGCAGATCAGCGGCGATCGCGACATGCGAGCCCATGAAATTGCCGCCATGCAAGGCTGGCGTCGGCCCCTCGGGGAAGATCGGATTGTCCGTCACGGCATTGAGTTCACGCTCGACGACAGCGTGATGGAAGGCAAAGGCATCCGCCGCGGCGCCCAGTATCTGGGGTACGCAGCGCAGGCTGTAGGCATCCTGCATCGCCTCGTCATCGGGCCTCTGTGGACCTGCATCCACCGCCCGGTGGGCCGTGCCGGTTGCAGCCGCCACCGGAGACATGACGAGGCGCGCACCACCCGCGCGCAAGGCTGCCAGACGCTGGGTAACCGCCTGCTGGCCGGGATGCGGCCGGACCGTCGCGAACACCGGGTCCCAGTGCTCGGCCCGCGCATGCTGCAGTTCGGCCATGCCGTGACTGAGCGTTTCCGACCATGCCAGAAGGCGCGCGGCACGCAGGCCGTTCCGGACCGAGAGCCCCGTCATCGCCGATGTACCGTTCACTAGGGCGAGCCCGTCGCGTGCCGCGAGCGTCAGGGGCGGCATTGCCAAGCGCGCAAAGGCCTCGGACGGCGCGACGGGCGTGCCATCAGCATCCATGAACGATGCGCGACCCATCAGGCAGAGCGCCATATGGGCAAGCGGGGTGAGATCTCCGCTCGCCCCAACGGTGCCCCGTGTCGGCACCGACGGCGCAAGGTCGCTGTCGAGCACGGCGAGAAGGAGCCGGACCAAGGCGGGGGACGCGCCTGAGTAGCCCGCAGCGATGGAGAGCAGGCGGGCCAGCAGGATCAACCGCGCCTCGTGCCAGCCAAAATCCGGGCCGATGCCCGTTGCAAGATGTGCCACAAGGCCATGCTGCAGTGAAACGGCCTGCCCCGGGGCCAGCGCCCGGTTCGCGAGGGGCCCAAACCCCGTGGTGATCCCGTAGACCGTTCGCGCTTCGTCGATCACGCGCCCGAGCCTTGAATGCGCCGCCTCGATCCGGGCCCAGCGTTCCTCGCTGAGGACCAGACGCGTCTCTCCAGCCGCAACTCGATCGGCATCGCGGGAGGAAAGAGCACAAGTGGCGCCCAGCGTGATCGTTCTCGGCTCCGAAACGCCAGGGCGAACCGATGAATGCGTAGCCGCTTCGGCGCCAACAGCGGCACTCATCGTCGGATCGGCTTCGTTCGCCGATGGTGTGGCCGGAAGACCATGTTCCCGCGACCCGCGCGGGCCGCACTGTGCATCGCGAAAGATCACGCGCTTTTCGCCGGCGTGCCGGCCAGCTTCTGTAAATGCGCGGCGAGCCAGGCGGAGGTATCGTCGAACGACATCGGCCGCGCGATCCCAAACCCTTGGACATACTGACAGCCGAGTTCCTCGAGCAGCGTCATCTGCGCCTCGTCCTCCGCCCCTTCGGCCAGTGTCGCGAGCCCCAGGTTGCGCGAGAGCGCGACCGTTGCCTCCACGACGAGACGCGACGCGCGGTCGGTCGTGATGTCCCGAACCAGCGACCGGTCGAGCTTCACCGCGTCCGCGTTCAGGTTGATGAGGTGAGAGATCGATGCCTGGCCGGTCCCGAAATCGTCTATCTCTAGGTAGAAGCCGAGGTCCTGGAGGCGCTGCAGAGTGGTGCGCGCCATATCCGTTGCGTCACCGAAGAGCACGGTCTCCAGGATCTCGATGGCAACGTGGCGCGGCTCCAGACCATTGCGGTCCATCTCCAGGAGCAGCGTGTCGACATAACCCGGATCCCGCAGCGATTCCCCCGTACAGTTCAGAGAGATACGCGCCTCCGTGTGGCCCTCTCGGTGCCACTGGCCAAGGCAAGCCATCGCCTTCTTCATCACGATGTCGTCGATCGGCGGAAGGAGCCCGGTCTCTTCCGCAATCTCGAGGAAAAGACCGGGGGGCACGAGCCCCTGCTCCGGATGCCGCCAACGCACCAAGACCTCGAAGCCCACAACCTCCCGGTCGCTCAGCCGCACCTGGGGCTGGAAGAAGGGCTCGATCTCGTCGTTATCGAGCGCAGCATAGAGTTCGTTGTAGGTCCGGCTGCGCGCCTCCAGCGCGGCCCGCATTTCGGGCTCGTAGACACGGATCTGCCCGGCGCGGCGTGGCAGGTCGCGGAAACTCATCGCAATGCGGGCATTGTTCAGAAGCTGGTCGGGCGTGCCGTAGCCCGGCAGCATGTCCGCCATGGCGATCAACGTGCTCACACGACAATCCCCAAGCGCCGTCGGCACTTCGATATTGAGCGCCCCTGCCAGTTTCTCCGCAGCGCCCACCAACGCCTGGCGCGAGGTAACCTTCGGGAACAGAACGCCGAACTCATGCTCCTTGAGCCGCGCGACGAACTGACCGTCCGGCAACGCCTCGCTCAGCGCGAGAGCGAACTCCTGCAGCACCTCGCTGCCAACGCCCGCCCCATAGACATCGGCAATCTGGCGATAGTCCATCACCTCGACCACCAGAATGCCGACCGGGTCGCAACCCTCCCCGGCACCATCCTCGCGCAGATGAAGCTGCAGCATCTCCTGCATCTTCAGTTCGTTGGGCAGGCCCGTGTCGATATCGACGTTCAGGCGCTGTTCGATCGCGGCACGCGCGCGCTCGGCCCGTGTCAGTTGTTCCATCAGGCTGCTGACATCCATCAGCACGACGACCCGGCCGCTGGGGGTTTCCGCACCCGGCGGAATGCTCCGCGCCACCGCACAGAACGCCGAAGGCTCGATCTCGGTGTCGACGAAGCGCAGCACGGCACCTTCGCCGCCCGCCAGGGCGCATTCGAGCGCCCGCGGGTCGCTGGGCCGGCCAAAGCGCTCAAGCAGCTCCCGAATATGAAGGCCTTCGAGCGAACCCGGCTCAGCCGCGAGGCGGGTACGCACGGCGCCGCCGGTCCAGCAGACCTTTCCCTCGGCGTCCAGCACGACCGCCTGATCC
>JBCBHB010000449.1:0-3258 GCA_038526025.1 Pseudomonadota bacterium | reverse complement strand
AGCCTCGCCGTCCGCTCCGGTGCGCTCACGCTCGGCAATGCCGCCGGCTCCTCCGTGCTCGCCCACCGCGCGCTCGCGCCCTTCGCCCATGCCATCGCGAGCCGGCTTCTCGGTGAGGATCTGACCGTATCGGACGCGCCCTGCCTGTGGCTCGGCGACCCTTCGGCCCAGGAGCAGCTGCGCGCCAGCCCGCTCGGTGACGACCCGGATGCCTGGTCGATCGAACCCCTCACCCGCCGCCGCCGGGTGGAGGACGCCCCGCCACCCGCCGATCTTGCCGCTCTCGAGGCACTCTTCGAGAGTGACCCTGAGGCCCATGTCGCCCTGCGCATCCCGGCGCTCGCCGAGACCCTGGTGCTGCGCGACGGGCGGGTTGCGGCGGCGCCCTGGATGATGCGTGTCTTCGCCTGCTGGACCGGGGAGGAATGGTCCGTCGCCCCCGCCGGCGTCGCTTCCGAGATCCCGCCCGGCGGCCCGATCCCGGCGCTGGGCTTCGGCAAGGATGTCTGGGTGCTCGCCAGCGCGGACGACCAGCCCTCCGAGCCCTCACGCAGCCTGCTGGCGGATCGTCTCGCCACCGGCCACCTCCGCCGAACGGGGCGCGACCTCCTCTCCCGCGTGGCAGACGAGGTGTTCTGGCTCGGCCGGAACACGGAGCGGGCGGAAGCAACACTCCGCCTCCTCAGCGTCTGCCTGCGCCGCTATCTCTCGGGCAATCGGATCGATGCGGACCCGGAACTCCTCCTTCGCATCGCCAGCACGCACGCGACCGAGCGGCCGGACCTCACCCCGCCACAGGCGTTCCGCGACGCCGTGCGCCGGCTGGTCAACGACGCCTCCGAGCCCTTCGGCCTGCCCGCCACGCTCTCGGCCCTCCGCTCCGGCGCCGTCCGCGCCCGCATGTCGATCTCCGAGGAAGGCTGGCGGTATATCGACCGGCTGTCGTCGGACCCGCGCTGGCGGGAGGGGCTCGATCTGCGCCAGTCCGCCGAGCTCCTGCGGCTCATCGAGGATGCAGTCCGCAACCTCGCCGCCTTCTCGGGCGCCGCGCAGGAGAACCTCACGCGGAACTACGCCTGGCGTTTCCTCGAGATCGGCCGGCGGATCGAGCGCGGCATGGAAGCGGCGCGCGTGGCCGAGCGGCTGGCAGGCGGGGAGCTCCCGAACGAGGAATCCACTCTCCGCGCCTGGCTCGTGATCTCCGACTCGAGCTCCGCCTACCGAAACCGCTACATGATGATGCCCCGTGCTGCTGCGGTGCTCGACCTTCTGGTGCTCGACGAGGCGAACCCCCGCGCCCTGGCCTTCCAGCTGACCCGCCTTGAGGCGGTGCTGGCGGAACTGCCGAAGGACGGCCCCTATCGCCGGCCGGAGCATCGCCGCGCGCTGGCATTGCTGACCGAGCTGCGGCTGCTCGATGCGGACACCATGGCACAGACGGATGATGACGGCGTGCGCCGCACGCTCACCGGGCTGATGGCCCGCTGCCGGAAAGACCTCTCCGAGATATCCGACCTGCTTGGCCGCGGCTTCTTCGCCCATTCCGAGGTGCCCGTGGCCCTCCAGCACAGCGGCCGCGCCGAGCATGAGGGCCCCATCGGTCGGGAGCGGAACTGATGCTCTACGAAGTCCGCCACACCACGACCTACAGCTATGCCCGCAGTGCGGCGTTCTCCCAGCACCTCCTCCGCCTCACCCCGCGCGAGACGGACGAACAGCGGGTCCACGCCACGCGCATCGAGATCGATCCCCGCACGGAAGCGATCACCGCGGAGACCGACATGTTCGGCAATCGCGCCCATGTCGCCACGGTCTCGCGCCCGCACGGGGCGCTCACGATCACGGCCACCAGCCGCGTGGAGCGCCAGGCGCCGTCGCAGTTCATCTTCGAGGCGGGCGCGCCGTGGGAGCAGGTGCGCGATCAGGCGCTCGGCCGCGGCAGCGCGCCGCCCGTGCCCGCCGCCGCCCCCTTTGCTTTCCCGAGCGCGATGACGAAGGCTGACGAGGCGATCCGCGCCTTCGCCGCCGAGAGCCTCACGCCGGGCCGCCCGTTGCTCGCTGCGGCCATGGAGCTCACCAGCCGGATCTATACCGACTTCGAATACGTGCCTGGCGCGACCGGGGCGGATACGTTGCCCGCCGAAAGCTTTGGCGCAAAGCGTGGGGTGTGCCAGGACTTTGCGCATGTCATGCTCGCCGCCCTCCGCGCCTTCCGTCTCCCGGCGCGCTATGTCTCCGGCTATCTCCGAACCATCCCGCCCGAGGGCCAGCCCCGCCTCGAGGGCGCCGATGCCAGCCACGCCTGGCTCGCCGTGTGGGACCCTGTGTTCTCCTGGGTCGACTTCGACCCGACCAACGACATCGTCCCGGGCCTTGACCACATAACCCTCGCCTGGGGGCGGGACTTTGCGGATGTCAGCCCCGTCTCCGGCCTTGTCGTCGGCGGCGGCCCGCAGACCCTCAGCGTCGGCGTCGACGTGAAGCCGCTCAGCGCCGAGGTGGCATGACCGCGCCCGCCAGCTCGGTGCCGTCGAGCGGGCATGTTGCCGGCCTGCCGCCGCTCGTCCTCTGGAGCGCCCTCCTCGTCATCGGCAGCGCCTGGGGCTTCAGCCAGTTCTTCTCCAAGATCGCGATGTCCGGCACGATCGAGCCGCTGGGCGCTGCTGCCTGGCAGGCGATGGTGGGCGCGGGCGTCGCCCTGGCGGCCCTGCGCATCACCGGGCGCCGCCTGCCCCTCACGCGCCGCCACATCGCCTTCTACGCGGTCTGCGGCCTCCTCGGCACCGCCTTCCCCGCCACGCTCAGCTACGAAGCGATCCGCCACCTCTCCGTCGGCATCGCGTCCATGATCATCGCCACCGTCCCGATGCTCACGGTACTCCTCGCCCTTCCGATGGGGCTCGAGCGGCCAGAGGCCAAGCGCCTCGCTGGTGTTGGCCTCGGCTTTCTCGCCATCCTGCTTCTGATCGGGCCGGAGGCGTCGTTGCCTGGCTGGGGTCTCGCGGTCTGGATGATCCTCCCCCTCTGCGCCGCCTTCGCCTATGCGGGGGAGAACGTGATCATCGCCGGCTACCAGCCATCCGGTATTGGCCCGCTCGAGACCGGCTGCGGCCTTCTCCTCGCGGCCACGCTCATGCTGCTGCCGCCCGCCCTGGCCCTCGGCGTCGTGCCCGTCCCGGGCAGCGCCGGCTGGCGGGCGGAGGGCAGCAGAAGATCGATCTGAGCGCCTGAGCATGCGCGCGGACCTCTTCGTCCTTG
>JBCBHB010000448.1:0-3218 GCA_038526025.1 Pseudomonadota bacterium | reverse complement strand
TTCGATCTGAGGCGGATTTCGAGATGGATCTCGAGCCCGGCTTGGATGGGGGCTTGGGCGGCGGTCTCGATGCCGAACCGGGCTTCGATGCCGGGGTGGAGATGGGCGCCGACATCGAAAGCGGTGCCGATGTCCTCGATGAGGTGGATGTCGACGCGCCCGATGGGGCGGCGGGGCCTGCCGGGGCGGCCTTGAGCTGGCTGGGGCTGGGGCAGGTGCCCTTCGCGATCTGGCTTGCCGGCACGCTTACGGCCTTCGGGCTGGTGGGTTACGGGATCCAGCTCGGGGCGACGGGCCTTCTGGGCGCGCCCATCGGGGCGGTGCCGGCGGCGGCTCTGGCGCTCCTGCCCGGGCTCGGCCTGGGCGGCCGGTTCGCGAGGACGCTGGGCCGGCTCCTGCCGAAGACCGAGAGCACGGCCATTTCATCGCGCGCCTATGGCGGGCGGCGGGGGGTGGTGACGACCGGTGCTGCGCGGCGCGATATGCCGGCGGAAGTTCGGTTCACGGACGGGCATGGCAACACGCATTATGCGCGCGTGGAGCCGCTTGAGGATGCCGAGGTGCTGGAAGCCGGCACCGAGGTTGCGATCATCCGGCTGCGCGACGGGCGCCTGCGCGCCATCCGCGTGACGGATTGAGATCTGACCACTGCGGGCGGGGGGAGCGCCCCCGTCTGCCCTTTGGAGAGAGGAGACTTTCATGATCGAGACAATCCAGGGCATTCTGGTGCCCGTCGTCGCCATCGTCGTGCTCATGGTCTTCGTCGGGCTGGTGCTCGCCCGGCTCTACCGGCGCTCGACGCGGGAGGTCAGCCTCGTGAAGACCGGCGCCGGCGGCCGACGGGTGATCATGGACGGGGGTACCATCGTGATCCCGCTCCTGCACGAGATCAGCCCCGTCAACATGAAGACGCTTCGCCTAGAAGTGCGCCGCTGGGGCGAGGGGAGCCTCATCACAAAGGACCGCATGCGCGTGGATGTGGGCGTGGAGTTCTATGTGAGCGTCCAGGCCAACGAGGACGGCATCGCCAAGGCGGCGCAGACCCTGGGCGACAAGACGTTCAACATCGAGGGCCTGCGCGAGATGATCGAGGGCAAGCTCGTGGACGGTCTTCGCTCGGTTGCCGCGAAGATGACCATGGACGAGCTCCACGAGAACCGCGCGGAGTTCGTGCAACAGGTGCAGAACGCGGTGAGCGAGGACCTTCTGAAGAACGGTCTCATGCTCGAGACCGTATCGCTGACGGCGCTGGACCAGACGGCGTTCGACGAGCTCGACGAGAACAACGCGTTCAACGCGATCGGTATGCGCAAGCTGGCGGAAGTGATCGCGGAGTCGAAGAAGCGCCGGGCGGAGATCGATGCGGAGGCGGAGACGGCTGTGCGCCAGTCCGCCATGGAGGCGGCGAAGCGGAAGCTGACCATCGACCGCGAGGAGGAAGAGGCCCGTATCGCGCAGACGCAGGAGATCGCCACCCTGCGCGCGGCGCAGGAGGCGGAGATCGCCAAGCGCGAGGAGGATGCGGCGCGGGCGCGTGAGGAAGCGCGGATCGAGCGCGAGCGTCAGGTTCGAGCGGCTGAGATCGCCCGGGAGGAAGCGGTGCGCGCTGCCGAGATCGCCAAGGAGGAGGCGGTGCAGTCCGCGGAAATCGCCAAGGAACGCCAGCTCGAAGTGGCCGATCAGGAGCGTCAGATCGTGATCGCCGCGAAGTCGGAGGAGGAGAGCCGGGCGCGGGCGTCCGCCGATGCGGCGCGAGCCGAGGCGGTGAAGGCTGCCGAGGCCATCGCCACGGCGCGGGAGACGGCGGAGGCCGAGCGGACGAAGCAGGTCGCGCTGATCGAAGCGGCGCGGGAGGCTGAGCGCGAGGCCGTGGCGATCCGTCTTGCCGCTACTGCCGAGAAGGAGGCGGCGGCGGACCGTGCCGCGGCGCTGCGCGAGGAAGCACAGGCGGAGGCCGAGGCGCTCACCATTCGCGCCGAGGCGAAGAAGGCCGACAAGCTGGCCGAGGCCGAAGGTCAGCGCGCGCTCGTCGATGCCGAGAACGCGATCTCGACGGAGATTGCCGCGATGAAGGTGCAGCTTGCCCGGCTCGAGGCGCTGCCCGCGATTGTGGAGCAGATGGTCAAGCCGGCGGAGAAGATCGACTCGATCAAGATCCACCACGTGACCGGCCTTCATGGCGCCTCGGGGAGCAATGGCGGGACCGGCGTGCCCGTCGGCGGCAGCCCGGTGAACCAGGCGGTCGATGCCATCGGCGCCATGGCCGTGCAGCTCCCCGCCCTCAAGAAGCTGGGCGAGGAGGTTGGCATCAGCCTCGAGGACGGGCTGGCCGGTGTCGTGGCCGGCGCGACGGCACTGGGGGACGCGACGCGCCCGCGGAGCAACGGCGCCGACGACAAGAACGAGCGCTGACCCAGCTACGCGCCAAACGAAGAGAACGCCGAACGCCCGGGCCCCGCGCCCGGGCGTTCTTCATTTTTGATGCTGTTTTTGACGCGACCGGCCCGCTGCTCACGCTGCCGCCGCAAGACGCGCGCGTGGTGTTCGCGTATGGGTTGTGGGGCGCAATTTCAGGAGGAGGCGTTATGGCGACCGAGGGGAACGCTGTGACCATGGCGGAGGAACACCTGCCGCGAGATGCCCTGCTGGCCCGTTTCGATGCGCGCATCGACGATCTGGCCGAGAAGGTCACGCAGCTCGAAGGCAAGAAGGGCAAGAAGAGCGTTGCCGAGCGGCTCGGCACCTGGGGCGGGATCATCGCGCTCGTCATCTCGCTGCCCACCGGTTTCGTCACGCTCTACGACGGCGTGCTCTATCCGGTGATCTATGGCGAAACGGTTGCGGCGAAGGCGGATGAGGATCAGGCCCGCGACCTCCTCGCCGAGCTCAACCGCATCAACAAGGAACATTTCGAGGCCCGGGCCGCCGGGGATTTCGCCCGGGCGGCTGCCCTGTTGGAGGCCAATGCGCCGCTCTACGAGAGCACGCTGCGCGAACTGGAGGTGCTCTTCGTCCGGCGCCCCGCGGTCTTCAGCAAGTACGAACGCTGGCTCATCGCCGGTGCGTTCCTCGAGATCGGGAACACGGAGACCGCGTCGCGCGTGGCCGAGAGCATGACCGGGATGGTCGCGGCCCCTTTCGAGAAGGCGCAGCTCGAGATCTTTCGCGGCCGCGTCCTCTCCTCGCCCGGGCCGCTCTTCGATCCGGCGGCGGCACGG
>JBCBHB010000447.1:0-3272 GCA_038526025.1 Pseudomonadota bacterium | reverse complement strand
GCTGCGCGCGAAGGGGCCGTCGCCGGACGCTTTCGGCTGGGAGAGCCTGGAGGAGGCGACGCTCTGGCGAGAGGCGCGCTGTAAGGAGGCGGCCGGGTGATCGCGGAGTTCAATCTCGGCCGGCTCCGGCACGACTGGGACGACCCGCGCGTCGCGCCCTTCGTGGAGGCGCTGGAGCGGGTTTATGCGCTGGCGAAGGACGCACCCGGCTATGTCTGGAGCCTGCCCGCGGACGAGATGGAGAAGTTCCAGCTCGACCCCGAGGGCCCGCTTGGCGGGGATCCGCGCATCGCGTCGACGCTCTCGGTCTGGCAGAGCGTGACCGCGCTCAAGGCCTTCGCGCATCAGGGGGTGCATGGCGGCTTCATCCGTCGCTCGGCAGCGTGGTTCGAGGTCTGGGAGACGCCGCGCATGGTGCTCTGGACCGTGCAGGCGGGCGCACGGCCCACGGTTGCCGACGGTATCGAGCGCCTCCGCGCACTTGAGCGCGACGGGCCGACCGACTTCGCCTATGATTGGGCCCACGGGCTCGCGCGCGAGGGCCATCGCGCGCCGTTCACTCCCCAGGCAGGGACCCAAGGAGCTGTGCCATGACTGAGCTTCGCACAATCATCATCGACGGGCGGGAGATCGAGGTCGACCCGCGGCTTACGTTGATCCAGGCCTGCGAAGAGGCGGGCATCGAGATCCCGCGCTTTTGCTACCATGAGCGGCTGTCGATCGCCGGGAACTGCCGGATGTGTCTCGTCGAGGTGGTGGGTGGCCCGCCGAAGCCTGCCGCGTCCTGCGCGATGCAGGTGAAGGACATGCGGCCCGGCCGGAACGGGGAGCCGCCGGAGATCAAGACCAACTCGCCAATGGTGAAGAAGGCGCGGGAAGGGGTGATGGAGTTCCTCCTCATCAACCACCCGCTCGACTGCCCGATCTGCGACCAGGGGGGCGAGTGCGACCTGCAGGACCAGGCCATGGCCTATGGCGTGGATTTCAGCCGGTTCCGCGAGCCGAAGCGGGCGGTGACCGACCCGCCGCTGGGCCCGCTCGTCGAGACGCATATGACGCGCTGCATCTCCTGCACCCGCTGCGTGCGGTTCATGACCGAGGTGGCCGGCGTGCCAGAGATGGGGCAGACGGGCCGCGGCGAGGACAGCGAAATCATCTCCTACGAGGCGGCCATTGCCGGTGTGGCGGGGGACGATACTGGCGCGCATTCCGACCCGACGGATGTGGTGATCGAGACCATCCGGGCCGGGCTTTCGAGCGAGATGCAGGGCAATATCGTCGATCTCTGCCCGGTGGGCGCGCTGACCTCGAAGCCCTACGCCTTCACGGCGCGGCCGTGGGAGCTGCGCAAGACGCAGAGCATCGACGTGATGGATGCGCTCGGCTCCAACATCCGGGTGGATGTGAAGGGGCGCGAGGTGATGCGCATCCTGCCCCGGAACCATGACGGGGTGAACGAGGAGTGGCTGGCCGACCGGTCCCGCTATGTGTGGGACGGGCTGCGCCGACAGCGGCTGGACAAGCCCTATGTGCGCAAGGACGGCAAGCTGAAGGCAGCGAGCTGGGATGAGGCTTTCGCGGCCA
Organism: Pseudomonadota bacterium; assembly: GCA_038526025.1. Lineage (GTDB taxonomy): Bacteria > Pseudomonadota > Alphaproteobacteria > Rhodobacterales > Rhodobacteraceae > Thermohalobaculum. Next base: position 1,688 of record JBCBHB010000447.1, on the reverse strand, counting down.
TCGCCGAGGCTTTCGCCAGGGACGGCAAGAAGGCGGCGGTTGCGGGCGATCTTGCGCCGGTCGAGCCCGTCTGGGCGCTGAAGCAGCTGATGGATGCGGTGGGCGGCAGCTATGATTGCCGACAGGACGGGGCGAAGCTGCCGATCGGCAATCGCTCGGGCTATGTGGGTAACGCGACGATCGAGGATATCGACACCTCGGGCGCGATCCTGCTGGTCGGCACCAACCCGCGCATCGAGGCGCCGGTGCTCAATGCGCGGATCCGCAAGGCCTGGATGAACGGGGCCGAGGTGGCGAGCATCGCGCCGGAGGCGGATCTGACCTTCCCGATCTGCCCGATGGGCGACAGCCCGCAATCGCTGCTGGGCGAGGGGCTGGAGGGGTTGAAGGGCGTGATGTCCAGCCTGCCGAACCCGCTCGTGATCCTCGGCCAGGCGGCGCTGGCGCGGGAGGATGGCGAGGCGGTGCTGGGCGCCGTGATGGGCCTTTGCTCGGCGGTTTCAGCGAAGCTACTGGTGCTGCATCAGGCGGCGGGCCGTGTAGGAGCGCTGGACGTGGACTTCGCCACGGGCGGCGGTGTCAAGGCGGCGCTGAAGGATGCGGGGTTCGTTTACAATCTCGGCGCGGACGAGGTGGAGATGCCGGAGGGGGCCTTTGTCGTCTACCAGGGCAGCCACGGGGACCGGGGCGCGCACCGGGCGGATGTGATCCTGCCGGGGGCGGCCTATACGGAGCAGCCGGGGCTCTTCGTGAACACCGAAGGCCGGGTGCAGATGGCGGCGCGGGCGGCTTTCCCGCCGGGCGAGGCACGGGAGGACTGGGCCATTCTGCGGGCGCTTTCAGCGCGCGTCGGCCAGACGCTGCCTTTCGATACGCTTGAGGCGCTGCGCAGCCAGCTCTTCGAGGCGCATCCGCATCTCGCGAAGCTCGACCGCATCGCCGAGGTGGAGTGGCAGCCGGTGGCCGCGGCGGGCAGCCTGTCGGACGCGCCCTTTGCGCCGCCGACGGAGCATTTCCTGGTGAACCCCGTGGCGCGGGCGAGTGCGGTGCTGGCCGAGTGCTCGAAGCTCGCCGCCGAGCGCGACGAGCGCCCGCTTGCCGCAGAGTGACGGAACCGGTGCGCGGCGCCCGAGCAAGCCTGCCGTCCGGCGGCCAGGCCTGGATCATGGATCGGGTCACGGGTCGGGCCACGGGCCGGGGCAGGGCGCTCCGGACGCCCCAGCCCTGTCTTCCGGCCCGCTGCCGCCGGCCCCGCGCGGACGTGTGGCCGACCACGGCGGCGCCTTCGTCTACCGGGTGGCGCTCTATCGCGAGGGGCTTCTCTCGTCTCTCCTGCTCGGGGCGGCCAAGGTCAACCCGGAGCGCTTCACGGACTTTCTCAACGACTATGCGGCCAATGGCTGGCGCGTTGTCTCGATGGAGAAGGATGTGCGCCGGATGCTGCTCTTCTTCACCCGCGAGGCCTATGTCATCATCCTCGAGCGCCCGGCCGGGCGCGGTGGACTGTGACAGGGCCGATAACTTTGCCGCGTCGCAGCGCGAGGCGTTTACCTTCCCTGCCATCTCGTTTAGTCCGGGAAGCGAACTGAGACGCGTTTCCATTCCGGCCTCCCTGGCCGGCGCCTGAAGGGGGCACCGATGTTCAGCGACGACTTCCTCACTTTCCTGCACCAGGATCAGCAGGAAAG
>JBCBHB010000446.1:0-3296 GCA_038526025.1 Pseudomonadota bacterium | reverse complement strand
GCGGCTGTTCGGAGAACCGGTTGCTCGAGACCATCAGCGAGAACGCGATGCACCCGTTCGACCTCACCGAGGCCGAGGGCGTGCTCAAAGAGAACCAGCTCCTCATGGTTGAGACGATCGCCGAGGTGCAGGCGCTGGGCGATTATACGCCGACCCAGAGCGCGCTGATGATCAATCCGGACGGGTATTCCAACACCCAGACCGGTCAGGGCCTGCAGCTTGTTGCGCAGCTGCTGAAGGGCGGTATCCCTCTCGAAGTTGCGGCGATGAACTTCCAGGGTTCTTCGTGGGACAGCCACAACAACCAGATCTCGTCGAACGACAGCAACCCGATCACCGACCAGAGCTTCCGCTACAATCAGCGGATGCGTCAGGGAGCCACCGACCTCGCCCTCTTCGTGGAGGACATGGGCAACCGGATGGACGATATCATCATCCTCGTGTGCACCGAGTTCGGGCGGACCGTGAAGCAGAACGGCTCGGTCGGCACCGACCATGCCCGTGGCGCGGCCTGGATGATGATCGGCAACAACGTGAATGGCGGCATGGCGAACGACATCGCCACGCTGGAGGACAGCGAGCTCGAGCGCCGGAACCGCATCCCGACCGTGGTGGACTACAAGGACCTCGTGGCCGAGATCCTCGTGAAGCATCTGGGCCTGCCGCAGGGCATGGTGGGCGATGTGCTGCCGGGCCACAGCTTCACCGACAACGGCTTCGTGGCGAGCGCCCAGTCGTAAGCATGCAGGTGCAGGACGACCCGCTGACCCGGCTCACCGGGCGCCTGAGCCTAAGACGGTGGTTGACGGTCTTCGCCAACCACCTTGAGGCGGGGGCGGCAGACTTTGCCGGGACCCCGCCTTCGCGGCGCGCGCCGCTCCCTGTGCGCGTCGTCCTGACCGGCGGTGAGGTTCTCCTCGAGATTGCGAAGGTGGACGAGGCGCGTTCCTCCCGCTTTGAGGACCCCGCAACCCTGGCGGAGGCGATCCGCAAGGAAAGCGTCCGGAAGGTCGACCTGATCCTGGACGATGGCGCGGCACTCGACCTCGCCTTCTCGCTGCCCGAGGCAAGCTTCGCCGAGCTGCGGCAGATGATCTTTCACGAGATCGCCTATCAGTCGCCCTTCGAGGCGCAGGAAGCGCGTTGGTGCTGGGTGGCCGTGCGGAACGGGCAGGGGGACGAGGCGGGTTGGCACGTCCACGCCGCCGTCGCTCTGGCGGAGCGGGTCGAGCCCGTGCTGGAGGCACTTCGTTCCGCCGGGATCAAGGTGGCTTGCGTCCGCCGTCGTCCGACTGGCGGCCTGACATGGGCGGCGATGCCGCCCTGGGCAGGCGGCGAGCCCGCCGTCCACACGCAGCGAAGCGGCGTCGGCCGGCTTGGGGGCGTCCTCGCCGCTGCCATGCGCGCGCCTGCCGCCGTGGCGCTGCCGGTGCTCGCCACCTGCGCGTTCTTCGGCTTCGCGGCGGCGAAATACGTAACGCTCTCCCTCGAGAACATGGCGTTGACCGAGGAAACCATCTCTGCGCGGTCCGCCCTTGCCGCTGCGTCGCGCCAAACCGTGCTGCGCCGGCAGATCGAGGACGAGCGCTTCGCCTCCGCGCTGCGCATGGCGGCGCTCGGCAATGTTGCAGCATCGCTGCCGGACGACACGTGGATCTCCTCCTTCGCGATCATGAACGATCAGTTCGAGGTCGCGGGCTCGTCGCCCTCCGCCGCGGCAACATCGGAACAGCTCGCGCAGGTGCCAGGCCTTGGCGCGATCACCTTCGCTGCGCCGATCGCCCGCAACAGCCGCCAGCAAACGGAACGTTTCCGGCTCGCCGCACCCTTCGCCTCCGCCGATGCCGAGGCCGGCCAATGAGCGAGTTCCGTTTTCCGACCCCCTCGCGGGCGAAGCTTGCATCGGTGCCTTCGCCACGGTCGTCGCCCTCGGCCTCGGCACGCTCGGCCTCGAGGCGATTGCTGCGATCAACGCGCTCGAAACCGAGATCGAAGACCAGAAGGCACTGCTCTCCCGGGCGCGCCTGGCCGAAGCGCCGGCTCAGGCGATCGACGCCTACCGGGCGAGCACGGCGGAGGAGGCCCGCGCCCGGTTCCAGACCGATCTGCAAGGCCTTGCCGACGAGGCGGGCCTGGCGATCGAAACGCTCGACACCGCAGAGCTCGTACTGGTGAACGGCATGGTCCGCATGGGCATCACGATCAAGGGCAGCATCATAGAGTCGGAGCTCGCGACCCTGCTTGTCGCCCTCGATGCCGCCCGGCCGTTTATGCTCGTCGAGGGGATCACGCTCCGCCGGGCGCGCGGCCAGCGTTCCAAAACCACGCCCCGCGAACTGCCGATCCGCTTGGAGATTGCCGCCTATGCCGCTGTCTGAGGCCCTTATCGACCGGCTGGCCCGCTCCGGGTTGCAGATCGTGTCGCTCGGCATCACGGGGGCCGCGGCGCTGGGCATCTACACGCTGGTGACCGAGCAGGCGCCGCAGGACGTGCCGACGATGATGTACGCCCATGTGGACAGCGCGAGCGAGCGCGGCGACTGGAGCGAGGAGCTGCGGGCGACGGCCGAGGCCTTCAAGGCACGCCCCATCTTCCATGCGAGCCGCAAGCCCTGGCAGCCGCCGGAGCAGGCACCTGCGCCGGCCCCGGCGCCCGTGGCTACGCCGGCCCCGCGCCTCATGGGCATCGTCGGTGCCGGCGATGCGTTCCTCGCGCTCATGATCGAAACCGACGGCAAGCCCGCGCGCCGCGTGCGCGAAGGCAGCCGTCTCGGGCCCTGGCAGATCCTCGCTGTCGGGCCGAGCCATGTGGATATCGCCAGCGAGCGGGGCGAGCGCATGACGCTCAAGCTCAAGAGGGCGAAATGAGACTGCGTAAGGTGTCCGCGCCGGAACTTGGGGAACCGGCGGCGAGCTCTGCGTGTGCCGACGAGAGCGTTCACTTTCGGGCAGCCGCCCGGACGGACTGGGAACGAATTGGGCAGCGTCCCTATTGGAGGAATAACAAATGACGACTGTCATCGGTGGGTTCGACGTGGTGCTGGGCACCAACGGTGCGGACGACCTGACCGGCACCCCTGGGCGGGAGATCTTCTTCGGCCTCGGCGGCGACGACACCCTGACGAACGACACCTTCGCGGGCGAGAGCTATCTCGTCGGCGGAACCGGCAACGACAGTTACGTCGTCTCGCCCGACAGCTTCACGATCGTCCACGAGACGGGCAACAGCTCGAACGACGAGTTTGTGGACAGCATCACGGTCGGCGCAGGGGATGCGACGGTCGCCATCGTCGATG
>JBCBHB010000445.1:0-3301 GCA_038526025.1 Pseudomonadota bacterium | reverse complement strand
TTCATCGCGTTTTTCCTTCCGATTTCAAAACGTTACTTGTACATCGTCTGCGCCTTGGTGCCGGGCGCGTATTCGTTGGGGTCGATCCAGACATTGACGACGGCGCATTTGCCCGTGCGGGCGATGGCGTCGCGCGCGCGGTGGAGTGCCGGCTGGATCTCGGAGGCTTCGCGCACCTCCTCGCCATAGCCGCCGATCATCTCGCCGAACTTCGAGAACTCCACATCGCCGAGCTTGTTGCCGATGTCGCCGCGGTTCTCGCCGTACTTCGCGATCTGGCCGTAGCGGATCTGGTTCATGGCGGAGTTGTTGCCGATGACCGCCAGGAACGGCGCGCCGAAGCGCTGCGAGGTCTCCATGTCGAAGGCCGTCATGCCGAAGGAGCCGTCGCCGTAGAGGCACATGACCTCCTTGTTCGGGTGGGCCATCTTCGCGGCCATCGCGAAGCCGGTGCCGACGCCGAGGGAGCCGAGGGCGCCGGGGTCCATCCACTGGCCGGGGCCACGGGGGCGCACCGCCTGGGCAGAGATCGTCACCACATCCCCACCGTCGCCGATGTAGATCGTGTCCTCACCGAGGAACTCGTTGATCTCCCAGGCCAGCCGGTACGGGTGGATCGGCGACTGGTCGGAGGTGAAGAGCGGCATGAGCTTGGTGAGGGCTGCCGCCTCCGCACCGCGCAGTTTCTCCATCCACTGCTGGCGCAGCTGGCGCTTGCCGCCATCCATGCGGGCCGAAGCGGCGGCGACCACAGCGGTGAGGTTCGCGCCCGGATGGCCGGGGATGCCGAGATCGATGTCGCGGTTCTTGCCGACCGTCTTGTAGTCGAGGTCGAGCTGCACGAGCGTGAGATCGTTCGAGATGCGCTTGCCGTAGCCCATGCGGAAGTCGAACGGCGTGCCCACGATCAGGATAACGTCGGCTTCCTTGAAGGCGAGGCTGCGCGTCCGGTCGAAATGGTGCGGATCGCCCGGGGGCAGCATGCCGCGCGAAGCGCCGTTCATGTAGCAGGGAATGTCGAGCGCGCGGACGAAGTCGATCGCCTCCTGCGCCGACCCGCTCGCCCAGACCTGCTGGCCGAAGAGCACCGCCGGGCGTTCGGACTTCACGAGGATGTCCGCCAGCTTCTCGATGTCGTTCACATCCGCGATCATCCGCGGGCTCGCACGGTACTTGCCGGGCTCGGGAATGCGCGCCTTCTCGATGGGGATCTCGGCATCGAGGATGTCGCGCGGGATCTCAAGGTAGCTCGGCCCGTAGGCGCCGGTGAAGCTCTCGCGCGCCGCCATGCTGATCATGTCCGCGATGCGGTCCGTCGAGAACACGCCGGAGGAGAATTTCGTGATGGGCGCCATCATGTCCACATGCGGCAGGTCCTGCAGCGAGCCCATCTTGTGCTGGGTGAGGCTGGACTGGCCGCCGATATGGAGGATCGGGCTTTCGGACCGGAAGGCGGTGGCGACACCGGTGACAGCGTTGGTGCAGCCGGGGCCCGCGGTGGTGACGACGCAGCCGAGCTTGCCGGTCTGGCGCGCGTAACCGTCCGCCGCATGGGCCGCCACCTGCTCGTGGCGCACATCGACGATCTTGATGCCTTCGTCGATGCAGCCGTCGTAGATGTCGATGATGTGGCCGCCGCAGAGGGTGAAGATCGTGTCGACGCCCTCGGCCTTCAGGGCCTTGGCGACCAGGCGACCACCCGAGACGATGCTCTCATCGGTGCTCTTCTGAGCGAGGGTGTCATGTGCGGTCTGAGATGCGAGTGCCATCGGTTTCCTCGTCATTCGTGTCTTTGTTCTGATCGTTGGATTGGGCAACGGCGGCGCTTTCGGCCGCTTCCTCCCCGGTGAAAAAGCGCCAGGACCGCCGCAGGTAGGCATGAAGGCGCGCGGTATGAGCCTCGACACGGCGCGCCGCGAGATCGGGCTGGCGTGCCTTGAGGGCGGCGATGATGCCGCCATGGTCGATGACCGAGCGCTCCGCCCGGCTGGGGTCCACCATCGCGCGGCGGCGCACGGCGGCGAGATGGGCAAGCAACCCGTCGCCAGTCGTGATCATCAGCTGGTTGCCGGAAAGCGCCAGCACCGCGCGGTGAAACGCGATGTTGGCCTCGGAGTACTCGGAAAGCTCGGCCCTTGCGCCCTCGGCGGTGTGCTTGGCGTGGTCGCCCAGCGCCGCGATCTCGACGTCGGACGCACGCTGGCAGGCGAGCCGGGCGGCAGCGCTTTCCAGGGCGGACCAGAGCTCGAGCATCTCGAGCACCTCCGCCAGCGTCTTGCGCTTTATGAAGACGCCGCGGCGGGGCTGGATCTCGACGAAGCCCTCCTGCGCGAGACGGTTGATGGCCTCGCGAATGGGTGTGCGGGAGATACCGAGTTGCTCGGCCAGGCTCCGCTCGTCCATGCGGCGCTGGCTCTCGGGATCGTAGATGTCGAGTTCCATGATGGACTGTTTCAGCACCGCGTATATGTGATCGCGGAGGCTGAAGCTGCCGTCCACCGGCTCGAGCCTGAGCGCCTTGCCCATCCTGTTCCCTGCAATGTCGCTGCTGGCATACCAAGTACCAGCTTCACCTCCTGAGGCAAGCACGGAATCGTGTGGCGACTTCCAGCCCGTGGAACGAACCGGTGAGTCGATCGTGATTTCAACGCCGGATTGTTGAGGAGAACGCATCACTGCGTTTCCGGACGCCCGGATGCAGCGCGCTCTCGCCATCACCAGTTAGTCGCCGTACCCGAACAGGCCTACCGGGTGGTAGGCAGACAGATACGGAGCCAGACCATGAAGACGATCATCGCCGCCAGCGTCGCCGTCATCACCCTCGCCGCCGCCATTCCCGCCGAAGCACGGGACGGCAGCTCGAGCCTGCGTGACTTCAACAAGTGGCGTGCCGAGATGCCGGAGGGCGGCTATGCGAACCCGTTCACCGCGCTCTACGACGCCGTGACGGGCAAGAACATCCGCACCGATGTCGTGAAGCGGAACACACAGTCCTCGAAGGGGGCGCGCGGCTACACGGGCAACTGATCGCCCCATCCCGAACGATCTGCGAGGGACCCTGGCCATGCGCCGGGGTCCTTCTCGTTTGGCCCGTCTTGCGCCGCCATTGCCCGCCGATCCATGATCTCACGCGCCCTGCGGGGCCAGGGAGAGGAGGCAGGGCATGACCTTCACGCCGGAGGGCGGCGACGCACTGATCGTCGTGGACATGCAGAACGACTTCTGCGAGGGCGGCGCGCTTGCCGTGGCGGGCGGCAAGGCGCTGGTGCCGGGCATCAATGCGCTCGCCCCCCGTTTCGGC
>JBCBHB010000444.1:0-3303 GCA_038526025.1 Pseudomonadota bacterium | reverse complement strand
CTCCTGCCCCCCGGCATCCGTCGACGCGTCTATTAAGGCCACGGCCCTAAGGCGCCGACACGATGCGCTCGGGCGAGCGACGCGCCGCCGCCTCGCTCGCCGAGAGGAGCTGGAAGGGCGACTCGACAAGAAAGAGGCGCGGGCGTCCTTGTGCGGGCGCGCTTGCCTCGATCGGGGACCGGTCCATCCAACGCTCCTCGTCGCGATGCCTCTCGCTCGATACCGAGTGATAGGACGATTGACCGGGCGCCGTTAAGCACCGCCACGAGCGCGATGCGCGATCCTGCAGCCAGGATGGCCGCCAAGACGGAGACACGGCCGGGCGCGTCGCCGCCTGCACGCGGCGAATGGCCACGTGCCCGCGCTGGGGCCTACGGCGCTTCCCGGGTGCGACGGCAGGTAAAGATGCTTCCCGTTTCGCCGCAAAGGGTTTTAGGCTGGGACCCTGCGGCGCAGCATGCCGCCCACGATAACCGGAGTACCGACAGGAGGTTCCAATGGTTCGCAGCTTGATGGCCGGTGTCTGCAGCCTGGCGCTCGCCCTTCCCGGCGCCGCCCTCGCCGAGGGGCAGCTCAACATCTTCAACTGGGGGAACTACACGAACCCCGAGCTGATCGAGAAATTCGAGAAGGAGACGGGGATCGAAGTCACGATCACTGATTACGACTCGAACGATACCGCGCTGGCCAAGATCAAGGCCGGCGGACACGGCTTCGACATGGTGGTGCCCTCCCACACCTACGTGCCCATCTGGGTCGAGGAAGGGCTGATCGTGAAGCCCGGCATCCCCGAGATGGCGAACTACGCCAACATCGCGCCCCAGTGGAAGGATGTGAGCTGGGACCCGGGCCGCGAGTACACCGTGCCCTGGCAGTGGGGCAGCGTCGGCATCGTGGTCGACACCTCGGTCTATGACGGGGACCTCAACACCTCCGCGGTCATCTTCGATCCGCCCGAGGAACTGGTCGGCAAGATCAACGTCGCCCCCGAGATGCAGGACGTCGTGCACACCGCCATCTACTACCATGGCGGCGAGGCCTGCACGACCGACCGCGAGGTGCTGAAGAAGGTTCGCGACACGCTGGTCTCCGCCAAGGAGAAGTGGCTCGCGATGGATTACGGCATCATCGAGAAGTTCGCGGGCCGCGACCTCGCCGCCTCGCTCTACTGGAACGGCGCCGCCTTCCGCTCGCGCGAGAAGAACCCGGATGTGCGCTACGGCTACCCGCAGGAAGGCTTCGTGCTCTGGATGGACAGCGTGGCGCTGCTCTCGGACGCGCAGAACGTGGAGGAGGCCAAGGCCTTCATGAACTTCATCATGGAGCCCGAGAACGCAGCCCTCATCTCCGCCTTCGCCCGCTACGCCAACGGCATCTCCGGCTCCGAGGCCTTCATGCCGGAGGATATGAAGACCGCGCCGGAAGTGCAGATCCCCGAGGAACTCGCCGCCGCGGGCCGCTTCACCAACACCTGCCCGCCCGAGGCCCAGAAGCTCTACACCGCCATCTGGACCGAGCTGCAGAAATAAGCGCTGCGCAACGCACCAGGAAAGGCCCGCGCCCCCAAGCGCGGGCCTTTCTCATGCCCGGGTGATCTCAGCCGAAAGCCGTGCAACCTCGGCCGCGCCTGCCGGTGTGCCGAGGCGGAGCCAGCCCGGCGAATAGGAGAAGCGGCGAGACCAGACATGGCGGCGGGCAAGCATGGCCTGCGCCGCGGCCGCGTCGCCGGTCTCGTAGGTGCGGAAAAGGGTCGTACCGCCCACCAGCAACCAGCCCTGCGCACCGGCCCAGGCGTCGAGCGCTGCCGCCTCCGCCGCCAGCCGGCCGCGTGTCTCGGCAATCCAGGCATGGTCCGCATAGGCCCGCGCCGCGATCTCGATGGCCGGGCCCGAAACCGCCCAGGGGCCCAGCCGCTCGGCCAGCGCCGCCGCAAGGGCGGGCGAGGTCACCGCAAAGCCAAGGCGCACGCCCGCAAGGCCGAAGAACTTGCCGAAGGAGCGGAGCACCACCACCCGCCCGGGCGCATCCCCCAGCTCGCCCACCAGCGAGAGCGCCGGCGCCATGTCCGCAAAGCTCTCATCCACGATCAGCAGGCCCAGCTCGGCGCTCAGCGCGGCCAGCGCCTCGGGCGCCCAGCAGCGCCCGTCCGGGTTGTTGGGGTTCACGACCACGGCGGCCTCCAGCCCGGCCGCGTCGGCAGGCTCGGCCACCTCCACCACCTGCCAGCCCGCCGCCGCAAAGGCCGCCGCATGCTCGTTATAGGTCGGCGACACAATGCCGACGCGCCGCGGTGAGGAGAGGTACGGCACCTGCTGGATCAGCGCCTGCGCTCCCGCCGCCGCCACCAGCCGCGCGGCCCCAGGCACCCCGAAATACGCCCCCGCCGCCGCCAGCATGTCCTCCAGCGCGCCCGCTTGCGGCAGCGCCGTCCAGGCTCGCGACGAAAGGGGCGGCACCGGGTAAGGCACGCGGTTGATACCCGTCGAGAGGTCGATCCAGTCCTCGATCGCGCCGCCATAGGCCGCCATCGGCGCTTCCAGCCCACCGCCATGCTCGCGAGAACCGCCCCCCCTCACGCCGCTATCCGTCATGCCGCCTACCCTTTTCCGCCGCGCCGTGGCATCGCGGGCCCATGCATCACGGACGACGCCTCCCGCCGCAATCCCTCCCTCCCCGCAAGGTGGCGCTGACCGGCCATTTCGGGGAGTTCCTGCAGGGCCGGCTGGGGGCGGAAGGGCCCGTGGCGCTCGTCACCCTGCCCTGCCCCGTTGCCCGCGCCGAGGTTGCCTTCACGCCCCGCGCGCACGCCCCGCTCGTCGCATCGGGCCCGCTCGCGCCCCTCCTCCGCTGCGCCGCCACGGCCGCGCGCGGCCAGGGCATGCGCGTCCTCGGCGGGGTCCTCCACCTGCGGCACAACGTGCCCCCCGGCGGCGGCGCCGGGCTTTCGACCATGGCCGCCCTCGGCACCATCCGCGCCCTGCGCGGGCCGAGCGACGCGGCACCGGAAGCCGCCCTCTGCCTCGCCTTCGAGGGCGCGACCGATCCGCTGATGCACGCAGAGCCCGGCCGCCTCCTCTGGGCCTCCCGCCAGGCACGCATCGTCGAGACGCTGCCGCCGCCGCCGCGCTTCACCGTGGCCGCCGGCTTCCTCGGCCCGCCGCTCCGGACCGACCCGGCCTCCACCGATTTCGCAGACATTGCCGATCTCGTGGACCGCTGGCGCCGGGCCGCACAGGCCGGCGACGCGCCTGCGGCTGCCGCCATCGCCACCGCCTCGGCCGAGCGCAACGGCCGCCTCACCGG
>JBCBHB010000443.1:0-3313 GCA_038526025.1 Pseudomonadota bacterium | reverse complement strand
CCGGACTTTCCCGTCCCGGGCGTCCAGTTCCGCGATGTGACCACCCTCTTTGCGCATCCGCCCGCCTTCCAGGCGGCGGTGGACGCGATGATCGCGCCCTATCGCGGTGTCGAGTTGAAGGCGATTGCCGGGATGGATGCCCGCGGCTTCATCATCGGCGGCGCGATGTCCTACCAGATGAGCCTGCCCTTCGTGCCGATCCGCAAGAAGGGGAAGCTGCCCTACCGCACCATCGCCGAGGCCTACAGCCTCGAATACGGCGAGGCGATCGTCGAGATCCATGAAGACGCCGTGGGGCCGGGGGAGCGGGTGCTGCTCGTCGACGATCTGCTGGCCACGGGCGGCACGGCGACGGCGGGTGTGAAGCTCCTGCGCCGTTTGCAGGCGGAGGTCGTCGCCGCCGTGTTCCTCGTGAACCTGCCCGATCTCGGCGGCGAGAAGCGGCTTCAAGCGCTTGACGTCGATGTGATGAGCCTTTGCGCTTTCGACGGAGACTGATCCGCACCCCGCCTTGCCCAGGGTGCCGAGCCGTCAGATAGTCGTCCAGCCGCCCCCCAGACGAGGATCCCGCCCATGACCGTGCCCAGCCAGACCGGCGCCGATCTCGTCGCCGCCCGCCTCGCCCGCGCAGGTGTCTCCCACGCCTTCGGCATTCCCGGCGGCGAGGTGGTGGCGATCATCGATGCGCTGGTGCGCCACGGCATCGACTTCCGGCTCGCGCGGCACGAGAACGCGGCAGGCTTCATGGCGGAAGGCACATGGCACGCCACCGGCGCGCCGGGCGTGCTGGTGGCGACGGTGGGGCCGGGCATCGCCAACGCTTTCAACGTGGTGGCGAATGCGGAGCAGGATCGCGTGCCGCTGGTGGTCATCTCCGGGATGGTCGACCCCGCGGAGACGGCGACCTACACGCACCAGATCTTCGACCACGGGCGGGTGTTTGCCGAGATCTGCAAGGCCTCAATCACCCTCACCGAGGGCGCCGTCGATGTGCAGGTGGACAAGGCGCTGCGGCTCGCGATGTCCGGCCGCCCCGGGCCGGTCCATCTGGACCTGCCCATCCGGGTGGCGACGGCGCCTGCAGAGGCCCGGCATCTTGATCAGCTGCCTGCCGCCCTTTCGGCCCCCGCCGAGGGTCCGGCCCTGGCTGCCGCCCGCGCGCTCTGGTCAGGTGCTGCGCGGCCGGTGGCGGTGGCGGGGCTCGACGTGCTGGCGGAGCCCGAGGGCGCGGCGGCGGTGCGCGCCTTCGTCGAGCGTCATGGCGTGCCGCTGCTCACCACCTACAAGGCCAAGGGTGTGCTGCCGGAGGACCATCCGCTCTCCCTCGGCGGCCACGGCCTCTCCCCGAAGGCCGACAAGATCGTGCTGCCCGTGCTCGAGGAGGCGGACTGCATTCTCTCGCTGGGCTACGACCCGATCGAGATGCGCACGGGGTGGCGGCGCCCCTGGGACCCCGCGAAGGTGATCGAGTTCGCGCATGCGCCGAACGACCACGACATGCACGGTGCCGCGCATTCCTGGGTGTGCGCCGTTGCGGCCGGGCTGGCTGCGCTCGAGGGCCATGGCCCGGCAGCAGCACCTGCCGCGGGCCCGGCGCGCGCGGCGCCTGTGCGCGCCGCTCTGGCCGAGGCGCTGGCGGCGACGCGCCCCTGGGGTCCCGAGGTTGCGATGGCCGAGATGCTCGCCGCCATGCCGGCGGAGGTGGTGACCACGGTGGATAGCTGGGCGCACCGCATTCTCCTCAGCCAGTTCCCCTACGCCAAACGGCCCCGCACGCTCCTACAGTCCACCGGGCTCTGCACCATGGGATGCGCGCTCCCCCTCGCCCTCGGCCACAAGATCGCGGAGCCTGGGCGCCCGGCCGTCGCCTTCATGGGCGATGGTTGCGCCGAGATGGTGCTGGGTGAGCTCGCCACGCTGCGCGACAACGGCCTGCCTGTCGTGGTCGTGGTGTTCGCCGACGGCTCGCTGGCCCTCATCGAACTCAAGCAGCGCCGGGAGGGCCTGCAGAACGCGGGCGTGGACTTTGCGCACCGCACCGATTTCGTGTCCCTCGCCGGCGTCTTCGGGGGGCGTGGTGTGCGCGTCTCTGCGCCCGGGGATGCAGGGCCGGCTCTCACGGAGGCACTCGCTGCCGATACTTTCACGATCATCGAGGTCGAGATCCCCGCGCGGAGCTATGACGGTTTGATCTGATCATGAAACCGTGTTCCAGCGAATCATTTTCTCGCCACATTTGTCCCTGACTGGGTCAGAATCGGCTGTATTCCCTGCGATATTCACAAGTAGTCGCACAAACACGCCCGCATTGATGCCTTTTCGGCAATTTTTAGGAATAATGTCATCATATCTGGGGTGCATTGATGCTGCTTGCAGAAGGAACCGCGAAGCCGCTTCGCACGCGTGGCGGCCCGTGTCGGACCTCGCTATACTCGTCCTCGACGCGGTCCGGCTGCGGTCGGCTTCTGGTTCCTCGCCCCGCGTCTCAGCGTGAGTGTTGGCTCGGCGTAAATCGAGCCCTGAACGCCACTGGAGCGGCTGCTCGGTGGCGTTCAGTGTTGGTGATCAGCCAACGATACGAGGCTACCGAAGCACCTCGATGATCACCTCGTTGCGGCGGAGGAAACCCGGCGTCATCGGGTCGTTATAATAGGCATAGTCCGGCGGGCCTGCCTCGGTCAGCCCCTGTTCCGCGATCCACGCCCTGAGCCCCGCTTCCTTCTCCGAGAACACCGCATCGGTTGCCACACCGGAGAACCGCACGGCCGCGCGCGTTGCTGCCGGGAGGCGATGGAGGTGGATGTCGCTTTCGGCCGACGGGGCGGGGAGGTCCTCCAACCGGTGGTCGGACGGCATGATGAAACGCACGGCCCAGGCGCCCGACATACCCTCGTGAGCCACCGCCGCGCCCTGCCCGGACACGGGCACCGGCGCGATGTTCAGCGGTGTCTGCGTTACCGGGGCGGTCATCGCGATCCGGTCCCCCTCCCGCCCGCTCGCGAAAATGTAACGCGCCAGCGGCCTGAACCCGCGCTGGATCGCACGCTGCCGCGGCCCTTCCTTCTGCACCTCCGCAACCACCAGCGGCGGATAACGACGAAGCTCGAACGGCCCCTCCGCCTCCGTTACCTCGTAAGCCGGCACCTCGACGTCCTGCAGAACGAAGATCCAAACCGCTGCAAGGACAACCACGCTTCCCACGAGCGCCGCGGCGATCCACATTGCAATGGCTCTCCCCTTTTTTTTCATGCGACACGAGCTAGAGGGAGGCGCGGGGTGAGCAATGCCGTTCCCGTGATAATCATCAAAATAA
>JBCBHB010000442.1:0-3320 GCA_038526025.1 Pseudomonadota bacterium | reverse complement strand
ACCTGCGTTTCCGTGGCGATGGCGCCCGTGCAGAGCTCCACCAGCTCCTCGATCCAGAGTGGCGCGCCCTCTTCCAGCGCGACCGAGACCCGCGCGACCGAGCGCTGCGAATGCGGCGTCGCGATCTGGCCACGGGTCAGCCGGGCATGCTCGGAAAGCTCGAGCGAGCACGGGCAGGTCGACGAGTACACATAATCCAGATGGATCACGCGCAGCACACGCCCATCGGCGCGAAGGCTCTCGAAAGCCACGTCGTAGTACTGATAGCCCTCAAGCCCCGAGCGCAGCGAAGGCCGCAGCATCGGATAGCGGAAGCGGAGCTGCACCCGCGCATCACCACTCTCGAGATCCGAAAGATAGCTCTCCAGCACGCCCTCGATCCGCTCGAAATCGAAGGCCTCGCCAGCATGCGCATAGAAGCTGCGCATGATCCGGCTCATATTGATGCCCTTCTTGGTCGCCGCGAGGCTGACCGATCCGGTCACCGACGTCTCGAGCTGGTGCACGCCCCCTTCGCGCCGGCGGATCGCCAGCGGCAGGCGAAAGTTCGAGATGCCTACATGCTGGATCTCCGTCCGCGCACCCTTGATGAGGCTCGAGGGGCCGTTCTGCAGGTCCGGCATCGTCGCCTTGTAGGCAGCGTCCGGCGCGAATTCGTCCGGGTAGCTCCGGTTCAGCGCGCCGTCCTCGTCGCCGCCCGCACGAACGGGCCCGAGCGCGGAGAGACCGAGCGCCGCCGCTTCCTCCGGCGCCGCTTCCGCCAGGCGCCGGAGCACGGCCAGCGCCGCCGTCGCCTCCTCCCGGCTGGGCGCCGCGGCATCCGCGTTTTCCTGCGCCTCGGTCACGGCCTGCGCGAGGCCCGGGGTGATCATATTCATGGCAGCCTTCCGTCTTCGCCACATGGGCACCGGCTTCCCGGCATGCGGCGAATGTAGGCCAACCGAGCGAGCCTACCAGAAGGGTGCAGCGGCGCGTTGCCGCATGAGACGCTTTCGTGACCTCAGGTTACCCCTTCGGCCAACGCCCTCAGGCGGGCACGGGCGTACGCCCCGCCAGGACATCCACGAACCATTCGCGGTCGATGTTCCCGCCGCACAGAATGGTGGCTGCCTTGCCCGCGCGCCGCCCGGCAGGCCCCTCGGCCAGCAGCGCCGCCAGCGCCGCGGCACCGGCGCCCTCGGCCAGATTATGAGTGTCGGCGTAGAGCACGCGGATCGCCTCCGCGATCGCATCGTCGCTCACCCGCACCACACGCGCCGCGCCGCGGCAGATGATGGAGACCGGTTCCGCCCAAGGCACGCGGCACGCCATGCCATCGGCGAAGGTCACGCAGGTATCGGTCGACACCGGCCGCCCTGCCTCGAAGCTCTGCGCATAGGCATCCGCCGTTTCGGCCACCACGCCAACGATATCGCAGTCGACCCCCAGCACGTCGCGCGCGGTGATGAGTGCGCAGACGCCGCTCCCCATCCCGATCGGCACATAGACGGTCTTGAGGTCCGGATGCTCCTGGAAGAGCTCCAGCGCATAGCTCGCCACCCCGCGCACGATCGGCTCGGCAAAGGGCGGGACGATGTGAAGCCCCTCCGCCTCAGCCACCCGCACCGCCTCCTGCCGGGCCTCCTCGAAATCGTGCCCATGCACCATCAGCCGCGCGCCCCAGCCCTCCATGGCGGCGTTCTTCTCCCGGCTGTTGCCCTCCGGCACGTAGACCGTGACCGGAATGTCGTGCGCGCGCGCCGCGAAGGGGATGGACTGACCGTGATTGCCCCGTGTCGCCGTCACGATTCCTGGGCAGCCCCCCGCCCGCGCCAGCTCGTCGAGATAGACAAGCCCGCCGCGCACCTTGAAGGCTCCGGTCGGCGTGTGGTTTTCGTGCTTCACCACAACCTCCCCGCCCGCACGCTTCGCCAGGAGCGGCCAGGCATAGGCAGGCGTCGGCGCCATGTGCCGATGCACCAGCGCCGCCGCCGCTTCGAGTGCCTCACGCGTGAAAAGGGGTGCCGCCGTGTGCCCGTCCGCCATATCGCCGCCTCCATGAACCATGCTGGGTTGCGCGGAGCCTGCCACCAGCCGGAGAGTCCCGCCAGCCCGTTGTGCTCAGTTGCCTTCCTCGGAGAAGAAGCCGCCGCCTATGGTCCCGCCCAGGTCCAGCGGCTCGAGCGCGCGCACATACTCAACCAGCCGCTCGAGATCCGCCTCGGTCAGCTCGACGGGGTGGATATGCGGCGGGCGCTCCGGCGGGAAGGGCGGCGTGATGCCCTCAACCTGCGTGAAGGAGGGATGCGGCATCAGCGCGTAGAACACCCGGAAGCGTTCCTCCCAATCCGGGAAGCCCCGCAGCGCCATGAAGGAGGGCGTCGAGCCAATGCCCCCCATCCGGGTACGCTCGCTCACCACATGGCAGCGCCCGCACACATAGGTGGCAAACTTTTCCCCGGGCGCGAACTCCGACGCGGCCGCCGGCCAGGGCAGCACGGTCAGGATCAGCAAGCAAGGGAGGAGGATGCGCAACATCCGAGAAGGCTAGTCGCCCAGTGGGGAGATAATCAAGCGTGCCGGATGCGGGCGGCCGCGCGGTCTGCTATGGCCGTAGCGTTCGCGTGGGTGTGCCGACCTTCCCATTTACCGCCGAGGATCAACCATGCGCCATTCCATCGCCGTCGCCGCCCTTACGGGCGCGCTCGCCGCTGCCGTCGCCCCGGCTCAGGCCTCCGTGATCACCATCTCCAATGCGTCTTTCGCGGAGACCACCACGTTCAACAACGTCACGACCTATTCCTTCGAGATCGAGCTCGCTGACGCGCTCGTGGCCGGGCAGAGCTATGTGAACCCGGCGCTGGCGGGCATCGATTACAGCGTGAACGGCACCCTGCCGGATGGCTCGCCGTCGGGTTTTCCAGGCTTCAATCTCGTGCGGTCGATCAGCAGCGGCGCCGAGTTTTACGGACAAGGCAGTTCGCTCTCCTTCATGATCGCCGCTGGTGCCGATCTCAGCGATGGCCTGCAGCTCTCCGAGATCGACGGGACTTTCACCCTCGATGCCCGTGAAATGGATACCGGCCGGTTCCATCCGCCGGTCCTGACGCTCGAGTCGGATGGTACCGGGCTCCTGCAGAACAGTCGCAACCTGGGCGGCATCAACCCATCGAGCCTGACGGTCGTCGATGTACAGCCGGGCGAAGAGTACATCACCGAACTCTCGAGTGACCCCGCGACGGTGACGCTCGCGGATGTCGACGATCTGGCCGCCGTGGTGCCCCTGCCGCCGCCCAGGAGCAGCAGTGTCGGCGGCATCAACCCATCGAGCCTGACGGTCG
>JBCBHB010000441.1:0-3320 GCA_038526025.1 Pseudomonadota bacterium | reverse complement strand
TCAGGAAGCTCTCGCGAATGGCGGGCCGCGCAACGCGGGTCGGATGCGTCACCGCGTCGGTGATCCCAGGCCCGATCTCCGGCGGGTCCGGATCCTCGGCCCAGGGGCGCACGCCTTCCAGCCGCCCCTCCCGCACCTCCGCCTCGAAGGCTCCCCAATGGGTGGAGAAGAGACTGCGGCGCGCAGCACCCAGATCGTCCGCCGATGCCATCATCACCTCCGTCGCGATCGATCGGAGACCTTTGCGCTCCCGCGCATCCGAGGGCAAGCTGCAAGCGCCGAAACCGACGGATCGCGTCGCCATGAAACGGCACCGGAACGCCTGTTCGGCGGCATTCTGCTGCGCAGGCGCCGGGACAACGAAAACGGGGAGGGAGTCATGATCACCGAAGAGGAGAAGCCGGCACCGCGCCGTGGCACACGCAGCGGCGGTCGCGCAGCCCGCCAGGCCCTGCGCTCAGCCCCCATCGCCGCCAGCAAGCGGCCCGTTCGCGCCGGTCTCGAGGGCGGCGCCTACCGGCCGCTGAGCGAGGCGGCGGTGCGCCAGATCCACGAGGCCGCCCTCGACGTGCTCGAGACCATCGGCCTCTGCAACGCGCCCGAGAGCGGCATCGAGATCCTCACCGGCGCCGGCGCGATCCTGGGCGAGGACGGGCGCATCCGCTTCCCCCGGACGCTGGTGGAGGACAGCCTCGCCATCGCCGCACGCAACATCACGCTCTGCGGGCGCGACGAGCGGCACGACCTCACCCTCTCCGGCAATCGCGTCCATTTCGGCACCGCCGGCGCCGCCGTGCATGTGGTGGACGTGGAAAGCCGCGAGTATCGCGAGAGCACGCTGGCCGATCTGCTCACCGCCGCCCGCCTCGTCGACGGGCTCGACAACATTCACTTCTTCCAGCGCTGCCTGGTGGCGCGGGACCTCGAAGATCCCATCGAGCTCGATCTCAACACCGTCTATGCCAGCTGCTCAGGCACCACGAAGCATATCGGCACCAGCTTCATGGAAGCCGCGACCGCCGAGGCAACCGTGCCGCTCCTGCACATGCTCGCAGGTGGGGAGGCGGAATGGCGCCGCCGGCCTTTCCTCAGCAATTCCAACTGCTTCGTCGTCCCGCCCCTCACCTTCGCACCGGAAAGCTGCCAGGTGATGGAGACCTGCATCCGCGCCGGCATGCCCGTCCTCCTGCTCTCCGCCGGCCAGGCGGGCGCCACCGCTCCGGCCCCGCTGGCCACGGCCATCGTACAGGCCGTGGCGGAGTGTCTCGCCGGTGTCGTCTACGTGAACGCCATCGCGCCCGGGCACCCGGCCATCTTCGGCACCTGGCCTTTTGTCTCCGATCTCCGCACGGGTGCGATGTCCGGCGGCTCGGGCGAGCAGGCGCTCCTCACCGCCGGCTGCGCCCAGATGCACAAGTTCTACGACCTGCCGGGCGGGGCGGCCGCGGGCATTGCGGACTCGAAGCTGCCGGACATGCAGGCGGGCTGGGAGCAGGCGATCTCCAACACCATGGCAGGCCTCGCCGGGCTCAACATGGTCTACGAGAGCGTCGGCATGCATGCCTCGCTTCTCGGCTTCTGCATGGAGAGCCTCGTGCTCGGGGACGACATGCTGGGCCAGGTCCTCCGCTGCGTGCGCGGCATCGAGGTGACCGACGAGAACATCAGCCTCGAGACCATGAAGGCCGTCTGCCTCGGCGGGCCCGGGCACTATCTCGGCCAGGCACAAACCCTCGGGATCATGGAGAGCGAGTACGTCTACCCCGCCGTGGCGGACCGCACGAGCCCGAAGGAATGGGTCGAGATCGGCCGGCCCGACCTCGTGCAGAAAGCCATCGAGCGGAAGAACCGCATCCTTGCGGCGGCAACCCCCTTGGTGGACCCTCAGACCGACGCGGCAATCCGCGAGAGCTTCCCGATCCGCTTCTGAGCGCGCTCCATGCTGACTGACGATTGCCGGCGGCCCGCCGCCGCCGGCCGCCCATGAACGCGCCGGTCCATCTCGGGGTCGATACGGGCGGCACCTACACAGATGCCGTGCTGTGGAACCCTGCCGCCGGTCGCGTGGTTGCGAAGGCCAAGGCCCTCACAACCCATGCAGCGCTCGACCGTGGGATCGCGGCAGCGGTGGACCGGGTGATGGCGGAGGCGGCCATCGCCCCAAGCGCCATCGGCCTCGTCTCCCTCTCCACCACCCTCGCCACCAACGCGCTGGTGGAGGGCCATGGCGCGCCCGCCGCCCTCGTGATGATCGGCTTCGAGGAGCGGGACATCGCCCGCGCAGGGTTGCGCGAAGCGCTGGGAGCGGACCCCGTGCTGATGCTCCCCGGCGGCCACAGCTCCTTCGGCAACGAGGCCGCACCGCTTGATCTCGACGCGCTGCGCGAGGCCCTCCCCGGCCTTTCGGAGCACGCCACCGCCTTCGCCGTCGCCGCCCAGTTCGCCACGCGCAACCCCGCGCACGAACTGGCCGCTAAGGCGCTGATCCGGGAGGAGACGGGCCTCCCCGTCACCGCCAGCCACGAGCTCACGGCCCGGCTCGGCGGTCCCCGCCGCGCGCTCACGGCCTTCCTCAACGCCCGCCTAGTGGGCCTCCTCGCAGGGCTCGTCGACGGTGCGGCAGCCCTCCTCGCCGCCCGCGGCATCGACGCCCCTCTAATGGTCGTCCGCGGCGACGGGGCGCTTATGTCCGCCGCAACGGCCCGCGAACGTCCCATCGAGACCATCCTCTCCGGCCCCGCCGCCAGCCTGGTGGGTGCCGCCGCGCTCACGGGGCTCGAGGCCTGCGTGGTCTCCGATATCGGCGGCACCACCACGGATATCGCCGCGCTTGAAGGCGGCCGCCCGCGGCGCGATCCGGAAGGCGCAGTCGTCGGCGGCTGGCGTACGCTGGTCGAGGCCGCCGCCATCCGCACCTTCGGCCTCGGCGCGGACAGCATCGTGGGCCTCGACGCGGGGACGGACCGGCTGACCCTCGGCCCCCGCCGCGCCACGCCCGTCTCCCTCCTCGCGCTCGACCACCCCGCGCTCGTGGCCGAAACACTGGACCGGCAGGCCAGCGCGCAGCGGGTGGAGGAGAGCGCCGGCCGCTTCGTCCACCTCGCTCGCGGCAGCATGCTCGATCCCCGCGCCGGCGCGGCAGAACAGGCGCTGGCGGAGCGGCTCTCCGCAGGCCCCGCAGCGCTCGACCGGCTGGCGGCGGACCGGGCGAGCCGCGCAGCGCTCGACCGTCTCGCCGCCCGCGGCGCCGTCCGCCTCGCAGCCTTCACCCCGTCCGACGCTGCCCATGTCGTCGGCCGCCACACCGCCTGGGACCGGGC
>JBCBHB010000440.1:0-3333 GCA_038526025.1 Pseudomonadota bacterium | reverse complement strand
GGATGAGAAGGCCGCGAAGACGCTCTCCGGAGAGGCCCCGGAACTGCTCGCTCGTTTGACGCCGCACCTGCGTGCTGCTACTGCGTGGAAACCGGGTCCACTTGAAGAAGTGGTGCGCACTTTCGCTGAAGACGAAGGGCTGAAACTCGGGAAAGTTGCACAGCCGCTCCGGGCCGCGCTGACGGCCCGCGCGGTCAGTCCCGGGGTCTTCGACGTCATGGTCACCCTCGGGCGCGACGAGACGCTGGCCCGGATCGCCGACGTCACCGGCTGACACCGGAACCCAGCGAATTGGGAATACCCGCCCCGGCCGCGCCACGGCTTGGGCGGTCAGGCGACCCGTCCGTATCCGGGCCCGGGCGCGCACCGACAAGGGGAGAACCATGCCGGACACAGCCACCCGCACCGCCACCGTCACCTTCGACGGCAAGACCATGGACGTGCCCGTCTACGACGCCGTCCACGGGCCTTCCGTGCTCGACATTCGCCGCCTCTATGCGGATCTCGACGTCTTCACCTACGACCCGGGCTTCACCTCCACCGCCTCCTGCGAGAGCACCATCACCTATATCGACGGTGACAAGGGCGAGCTCCTCTACCGCGGCTACCCGATCGACCAGCTTGCGGAGCAGTCCCACTTCCTCGAGGTCTGCTATCTCCTGCTCTACGGCGAGCTGCCCTCGCCCAAGCAGATGGAAGATTTCGAGAACCGCGTGACCAAGCACACCATGCTCCACGAGCAGATGGTGAACTTCTTCCGCGGCTTCCGGCGCGACGCGCACCCGATGGCGGTGATGTGCGGTGTCGTCGGCGCGATGTCGGCCTTCTATCACGACTCGACGGACATCACGGACGCCTGGCAGCGCGAGGTCGCCTCGATCCGCCTCATCGCCAAGATGCCGACGATTGCGGCCTGGGCCTACAAGTACTCGCTGGGCCAGCCTTTCATCTATCCGCGGAACGATCTCGATTACGCATCGAACTTCCTGCACATGTGCTTCGCGGTGCCGTGCGAGGAGTATGTCGTCGACCCCGTCCTGGCCCGCGCCATGGACCGGATCATGACACTGCATGCGGACCACGAGCAGAACGCCTCGACCTCGACCGTGCGCCTCGCCGGCTCCTCCGCCGCCAACCCGTTCGCCTGCATCGCCGCCGGCGTGGCCTGCCTCTGGGGCCCGGCCCATGGCGGTGCGAACCAGGCCTGCCTCGAGATGCTGCGCGAGATCGGCTCGCCGGACCGCGTGGACGAGTACGTGAAGCGTGCGAAGGACAAGAACGACCCGTTCCGCCTCATGGGCTTCGGCCACCGCGTATACAAGAACTACGACCCGCGCGCGAAGGTCATGCAGCAGACCGCGGCGGAAGTGCTCGACCTTCTCGGCGTGAAGGACAACCCCACGCTCCAGACCGCCAAGCTCCTGGAGAAGCACGCGCTCGAGGACGAGTACTTTATCGAGAAGAAGCTCTACCCGAATGTCGACTTCTACTCGGGCATCATCCTCGAGGCGATGGGCTTCCCCACCTCGATGTTCACCCCGATCTTCGCGCTCAGCCGCACCGTGGGCTGGATCGCGCAGTGGAAGGAGATGATCGAGGACCCGACGCAGAAGATCGGCCGTCCCCGTCAGCTCTACAAGGGTGCCGCGCGCCGGGACTACACGACCATCGAGGGTCGCTGAGCCGCACCAAAGCGCCATCGAATGCCGAGGGCCCCCGCAGCACGCTGCGGGGGCCCTCTTCGTATCCGGACGAAATTTTTCTCCGACCGAGGAAACCTTTTCGCCCCCTCATGCGCACTCACTGCCAGGGACGGCTCCGAACCGTCCCGGTCAGACGACGCGGTGAGGAAGGGGTGACGAGATGCGGCATCTAGCAAACGAACACACCGGATCGAGCCTGATCGGCCGGCCCGCCCGGTCTGCGGTCCCCAATTCACCCGGGCTTGGCGTTGCCAGCCTCGCCGCGGCCGTCGCCGTGCATGTCGCGGCCCTCGCGCTGATGACCGGCGAGGGAGAGGAGCGCCTGAAACCGGTCGCCGCCGCCCCTGCACAGGCGATGCTCTCGGTTATGGCCCTTACTGCCGAACCCGCCGCGCGCTGGCACACCCCCGGTCTCTCGACCGCCGCGCCCGGCGCGGGCGACCTGGCCCCAGCCCTGGCCCAGCGCAAACAAGCCGCCGGCGCAGTGGCGATCCCGGCGGCGCCCGCGCAACCTGCCGCTGAACCGCTAAACGTCGCGGCGCTGGAAGCGGGCCTGCCGCCGATAATCCCGGCGCCCATCGGCGCCGCCCGGCCCGCATCCCCGTCCTCCCCCGAACGCGGCCTTGGCGTCGCCCTCGCGAGCCACAATGGTGCGGATGCCGCGCCACAAGCTGGCGAACCGGCGGGGCTGGTGATCGCGTCCCTCGGCAACCCAGGCTCCCCCCGCGCGGGCCTCGCCCCCCAGAGGCCGGATCTCACGCCCCTGCCGCGCGTGCGGCCCGCCGATCTGCTCGCCTCGGCAGCCAGGCCGGCGCGCGGCGGCCCGCCTACCAGCCCGCTCCTCTCCCGCGCCCGTCTCGTCATCCATCACACGCCCACGAAGGCGGATGCCGCGATCAACCTCGCGGCCCGGCTCGTGGCGGCAGGCGGCGCGCAGGTGCTCACCCGCGAGGTCGGCTTCCAGATCGGCAGCGCGCAGCTCCGCTACTACCATCCGACCGACGCCGCCCTCACCCGCCTCGTCGCCCGCGCCGCCGGCGGCGGCTTCGAGCTTCGGGACTTCACGGCGTATGAGCCCGCCCCCTCCTACGGCACCGTCGAGATCTGGCTGCCCAGCAGCATGTCCGGCTGAGGGGCTCAGCCCCTGAGGCCGTCGAGAACGGCGCGGGCCGCGCGTTGCCCCGGCGGCTCGGCCCCGCGGCCAAGCACGCGGAGCGCCTCGGCCGCCGCCGCCTCCTGCGCGCGGCGCTCGGGTCCGGGGCCTAGCAGCGGTGAGACCGCGCCGGCCAGCGCAGCCGGCGTGCAAGCCTCCTGGTAGAACTCGGGTACCGGGCGCGCACCGCTGTCCCACCCCACGGCCAGATTGACGAGATTGGCGGTGTCGACCCGCAGGAGCCGCCGCGCGATCGCCGCGGTCAGCCAGCTCGTCCGATAGGCCGCCACCTGCGGCGTACCTGCCGCCGCCATCTCGAGCGTGATGGTGCCAGACTTCACCAGCGCCACCGTCGCCGCCCGCGTGGCCGCCCGTCGCATCGCGGCATCTGCCTCCGCTCCAAGAAGGATCTCGCCCGGAAAGAGCCCCTTCACGGCATCGGTCACCGTCTCGGCCACGGGCACGACAGCGCGGAGA
>JBCBHB010000439.1:0-3338 GCA_038526025.1 Pseudomonadota bacterium | reverse complement strand
TCGGACGCTGTCAGGAGACGATCGGCAGCCGCGCCGACGGCGGCAATTTCCTCGGCCGAGACCTCGTCGCCAGCGAGGGCAGGCTCGGCCAGGAGCTTCAGTTCTGTCCAGAGCCGGTTGATCTCCTCGTACTTTGCGGCAAGCGCTGCCTGCGCTGGCGCACGGATCCCGAGCATCGGCATGCCACCCGCCAGCGCGCCATGCGTGTTCTCGAAGAGCTGCATCGCCTGCACGAGCTTCTCCCGCGTCTCCTCCGGCTTGTAGCCGATGCCGAGCAGGCAGACGTCCTTCGCAACCTCCTGCCCGAGGCTCCGCTGGCGGCCGGCGAAATTCGTGGCGACGGCGAGATGCAGGGGCAGCACCTTGTTGCCGTAGACCTGCTGGATCTCGGTCACCACCGCGTCCATCGCCTCGTAGAGTGCAGGCTCTTTCTCGAGCACGTAGTCGAGCTCGGCGGCCGTCAGACTGCCGCGTTCCGCGATCGCCGCCGTGCGCTCCGAGAAGGGAAGCCACAGCGTCTTCACCTCGCGGAGCTTGTCGAGCACCTTGGAGTGCGTCTCCCGCGCCAGCTCAAGGTCACGGTTGCCGTTCCGAAGGGCCAGGAGCGTTTCGCTGATCGCCACGGTCTCCGCCGCGATCATCTCGAAGTCCTTCTCAGGGGTGACGCCAGCGCGCGCGTAACAAGCGGCCTTAGCGATGAGTTTAACACGGGTACGCTGAAAACCGGCCACATCGATCCGCCGCTCGGCAGCGAGTGCCGCCTCATCGGTGATGGCGAGGGCACCGAAACTCACGAACACGGGGCCAGCTGCGCCGGCCGTTAGAAACAAGCGTCGAGAAATCATGATGGTTCTCCAGAATAGGCATGCGTTTCATGCATGGGCTCTGGAGATGGGCGACCTGCATGGCCGCAGGAAAGCGCTTTGGCGGCGGGAACGGGATGGGCCGATGCGGCCCATCCACAGGGTGGAAAAGTCTGCTTAAACTATGGGCTGCTTGGCGTTCTCGAGCCACGACCAGACGCGGAGCGGGGTCATCGGCATGTCGACCTGCTTCACGCCCTCGTCCCACAGCGCGTCGAGCACCGCGTTCGTGACCGCGGCCAGCGCGCCCACGGTGCCGGCTTCGCCGCAGCCCTTCATGCCGATGTCGTTCGCCGTGCTCGGCGTGCCCTCGTGGTAGAAGGGCACGTTCGGCACATCCTCGGCGCGGGGCATCGCATAGTCCATGAAGGTGGCGGAGAGGAGCTGGCCGTCGCTGTCGTAGACAACATGCTCGGTGATCGCCTGGCCGATGCCCTGGGCAACGCCGCCATGCACCTGACCCTCGGCGAGCATCGGGTTCATGAGGCGGCCGAAATCGTCCACCACGCAGTAGTCGACGACCTTGATGACGCCCGTCTCCATGTCGATCTCGACCTCGGCGATGTGGCAGCCATTGGGGAAGCTGCGGCCGGGCACGACGGTCTGCGTGCGCTGGCTCAGGAACTCCACGCGGCCCTCGCGCCGGGCCTTGTCGGCCAGGGTCATGAGATCGACCGACTTGTCGGTGCCGGCCACGCGCCATGCACCGTCCTGCCATTCGAGATCGCCGGCGGCGACCTCCAGCTCCTCCTCGGCCAGTGGCTTCATCTTCTCGATAAGATCGTCCGCCGCGCCGTTCACCGCGGTGCCCTGCATGGTCACCGAGCGCGAGCCGCCCGTGCCGCCGCCGGTCTCGATACGGTCGCTGTCCCCCTGCACGAGGCGGATCTTCTCGAAGGGGATGCCCGCGCGCTCGTGGAGGAACTGGGCGAAGACCGTCTCGTGGCCCTGCCCGTTCGACTGGGTGCCGACGAGGAGTTCGACGCTCCCATCCTCGGCGAAGATGATCTCGGCGTGCTCGTCCTGGTTACCCAGGATCGACTCGATGTAGTAGCAGAGGCCCCGGCCCCGGTACTTGCCGTTGGCGGCACTCGCCGCCTTGCGGGCCTCGAAGCCGTTCCAGTCCGCCTTCTCGATGGCTGCCGTCAGCACACGGTCGAAGTTGCCCACATCGTAGGTCTCGCCAACGATGGTGTTGTAGGGGAACTGCTCGGGCTTGATGAAGTTCTTGCGGCGCAGCTCCAGCGGGTCCGCCCCCAGCTCGCGCGCGCATTTGTCCATGAGCCGCTCGAGCGCATAGGCGGCTTCCGGCCGGCCGGCACCGCGATAGGCGTCCACCGGCGTGGTGTTGGTGAAGACGCCCTTCACGTTGAACCAGGCGGTCTGCAGATCGTAGACGCCGGTGAGGATGCGGCTCGCCAGCTCCGAGGCGATGAACGCGCCATAGGCCGAAAGATAGGCGCCGAGGTTCGAGGTGCACTCGATTTTCATGGCGATCATGCGGTTATCCGCATCGAAGCCCGCCCACATCTTGGTCACGTGGTCGCGGCCCATCACGTCGGAGAGGATGCTCTCCGTCCGCTCGCCGATCCACTTCACCGGCCTGCCGAGGCGGCGCGAGGCTTCGGCGATGCAGAAATGTTCGTTGTAGTTGAAGGCCTTCATGCCGAAGCCGCCGCCCACATCCGGCGTGGTGGCGCGCACCTTCTCCTCATCGATCTTCAGGCGCCGGGCGATCTCGCCCTTCATGTCCCAAACGCCCTGGCCGTTATAGTGCACGGTGAGCCGGTCGCCGTCCCACTCCGCCAGGCCACCCCGCGTCTCGATGGGATTGGCGACGACGCGGTTGTTGATGAGCTCCAGCTCCACCACGCGCGCTGCCCCGTCGAGCGCCGCGTTCGTGGCCGCCTCGTCGCCGATACCCCAGTCGTAGCAGAGGTTGTTCGCCACCTCGTCATGCACCAGCGGCTGACCGGCCTCCGTGGCCGCCGCGGTGTCCACCACGGCGTCGAGGCCGTCATAGTCCACCTCGATCATCTCGGCCGCGTCCTTCGCCTCGGCAAGGCTGTCGGCGATCACGCAGGCCACGGGCTCGCCCACATAGCGTACCCGGTCCGAGGCAAGGATCGGGCGACGGGGGCGGGCGCTCATCGTGCCGTCCCGGTTCTTCACCTGGCCGCCATCCATGTCGTTGTCGATCGCCTCGTCGAGATCGGCCCCCGTCAGGATCAGGTGCACACCCGGCGCTTCGCTGGCCGCCGAGATGTCGATGCTGGCGATCTTCGCATGGCCCATGGGCGAGCGCAGCATGAAGGCACGCAGCTCGCCGGGGCGGGACATGTCCTCGATATAGTTGCCTTGGCCGGTGACGAAGCGATCGTCCTCCTTGCGGCGGACGGGCTGGGACGTGGCGAAGCTGGCGGGCTTGTTCATGGCGAGCGCTCCTTGGAAACGGTGCGGCCGGCTGGGTGGCGC
>JBCBHB010000438.1:0-3343 GCA_038526025.1 Pseudomonadota bacterium | reverse complement strand
GGATGATTAACCCCATGCTCGTCGAGGGTCAGGTGCATGGCGGCATCGTCCAGGGCCTGGGCCAGGCGCTCTGCGAGGCGGCGGTTTGGGACGCGGAGACGGGCCAGCCCCTCACCGGCAGCTTCATGGACTATGCCCTGCCCCGCGCGGGGGATGTGCCCAATTTCGAGCTGGCTTTCGAGGAGATCCCGACACCGACCAACCCGCTCGGCGTGAAGGGCTGTGGCGAGGCGGGCAGCGTGGGCGGCATCCCTGCCGGCAGCCTCGCGGTGCTCGACGCGCTCTGGCGGGGCGGCGTGCGCGCCCCGCTCGAGACGCCCTACACGCCCCTCAAGGTGTGGCAGGCGCTTGAGGCGGCACGCGCGGGCGGCATGGCGGCGGAGTAGGCCCCGTTCAAGGCCCGTGCGGTAACGCGCGGGTCACGCATTCCTCACGCAACGGCAATGGCGGCCATGCCATGCTGACCCCATCTGGCCGTCATGATACAGTCATACGGCGCTGGGCTGGGGAGAGCCATGGGACTGCGGAGCGGCCGGCGGCCGCGCAATCTGGTCTTCATCTCCGACGGGACGATGAGTTCCGAGGCCGAAGACGCGCGCAGCAATGCGGGTCGGCTCGCGGGGCTTCTGGCGGAGCTCGGACCCAGCGCCGAGCAGTGCGTGCTCTACGACCGGGGCGTGCAGGGCGAGGGGCTCACGCGCTGGCTGAACGCCGCCACGGGGCTCGGCATCGATTACAGCATCCGCGACGGCTACGAGTTCCTCGCCAGCCGCTACCGGCCGGGGGACCGGGTCTTCCTCTTCGGATACTCGCGCGGCGCCTATGCGGTCCGGCTCCTCGCCGGCATGATCGGCGATGTGGGGCTGCTGCGCGGCGAGGCGGCGACGGAGCGGAACATGGTGGCCGCCTTCCGCCGCTTCATGTGCCGGAAGCTGACAGGCGGGCCGGCAGGGCGGCGGGCCTTCCGCAAGGCGCACTGCCATGCCCATGTGCCGATCGAGATGGTCGGGGTGTGGGACACGGTGCGCGCCCTTGGCCTGCCCCTGCCGGGCTTCTCCTGGCTCGCACCGCTGGCGGCGGAGTTCCAGAACGACGCCCTGCCCCATCATGTGCGCCACGGCTACCACGCGCTGGCGCTCGACGAGGACCGGCTGGCTTTCCGCCCGCGGCTCTGGCGCGGGAGCACCGATTGGCAGGGTCGGCTCGAGCAGGTCTGGTTCCCCGGCTGCCACGGCGATGTGGGCGGCGAGGTGCGCCACTGGCCCCGCGCGCGGCCCCTCGCCAACATCCCGCTCAACTGGATGCTGCGCCGCGCCGCGCGCCACGGGCTCGCGCTGCCGGTGGACTGGGAGGGGCGGTTCCCGGAGGACCCCGCAGCGGAGAGCTGCGCGGACCGGACCCTGCTCGGCCGCGCCTTCCTCCTTCGCCGGGCGCGGCGCACGGGACGGGGGGATGGCGAGGCGTTGCATCTGAGCGTGCAGGCGCGCATGGCCGCCCTGCCGGACTATGCGGCGCGGCATCTGGGCGATGCGGGCACGCGCGGTGCACCAGAGCTCGCCTGACAGCCGCCCGCCTGACGCAGTGGTCCTAGAACAGGCCGAGGCCTGCGATCACGCGCACCCAGAGCGTGAGGCCGAGGCCCGCAAAGAAGATGGCAACACCCGCGGTGATCCAGCGCCCCGCGCGGGCATAGGCGGCGGCCGCGGCGCGGGTGGAGAAGGCGAGGGCGTAGAAGGCGTGGCCTGCGCTCGCCACCACGGCCGAGCCGATCACCATGACCGCAATCGCCGCCGGCGTCGCCTCGCCCGCCGGGAAGATGCCAACCAGCACCAGCCAGGTGGTCAGCGCCTTGGGGTTTGCAGCAAGAACGCCGAGGGTCAGCAGGAACGCGTCCCGCTCCGTCATCAGCCGTCCCTCTGCCGCAAGGGCGCCCCAACGCCAGGCGGCCAGCGCATAGCGGCGGGCGAAGAGGAGCAGCAGGGTCGCGCCCAGCGCGGTGAGTGCCAGCGGCAGCCAGGGGAACTGGCGGAAGGCGACGGCGGCACCCACCAGGGCCAGCGTCGCCCAGACCAGCACACCGATACCGATGGCCGGCACCACCGCCAGCGCCACCCGCCGGCCGGAGCCGAGCGCGATGGCGATGGTGTTGAAGACGTTCGGGCCCGGGCTGAGGATGTTGCCCGCGAAAACAGCCCAGGCCGTCAGCATCTCTGCCCAGGGCATCTGCGCCACCGCCGTTCCGGGTGCATGGTGCCCCGGCCGAAGAGCCGGGGCCTCCTGGCTCAGGCCTTCGGCGCGGTCATCAGCATCGGCGGCGTCTCGCGGAACTCATCGTACCATTCGGCAACCTTCGGCGCCTTGCCGCGCCAGCCGATCACGCCCTGGAAGCGCAGGTCCATGTAGCCGAGCGCACAGGCAAGGGCGATCTGGTCGATGGTCAGATCGTCCTTCGTCACTGCCGCCGCCTCCGCCTCGAAGGCGGCCAGCATGCGCTCGATCTTGCCGTGATAGGCATCGGTGATCGCGCCCATGCGCATGCCCTCGGGGCGCAGCCGCGTCTCGTAGACGGCGAGGATGCCGGCTTCCATGATGCCGTCCGCCATGCTCTCGCGCGTCAGCACCGCGAATTCGTCCGCCCCCGTGGGGTAGAAGCCGCCGCCCGAGCGCTGGTCGAGATACCGGGTGATCACCTTGCTGTCGTGGAGCGCCTTGCCATCGTGCGTGACAAGCACGGGGATCTTGCCGACGGGGTTCGCGCCCGTGACGAGCTTGTTGGGGTCGAGCGGCGTGCCGGCGGCGGGGACCAGCTGCACCTCGTTCATCATGTCGCGCAGGTAGAGCACCAGCATGCATTTCCGCACGAAGGGCGAGGTGGGAGAGAAGTAGAGTTTCACGTGGGTCTCCTTTCAGGGGTCTCCGGCTCGGGCCGGCCGCGGGTTTCGCGCGGATCTCCCATCTCGGGGGCGGGCGTCTCGCCAGTCTCCTGACGGCCCTTGAAGAGGCTTGCGAGCACCATCGAGGTGCGGGGTGTGTAGGCATAGGGCGCCGTCGGCCGACGACCCTCCCTGCGGGTCATACGATAGAGCGCGAAAAGGATCAGCAAAAGATGCGCACACGCGATGAAGAGAAACATCGCACCCGGACCGTAAAGCCCGATCAGGCGTGCGGCGACCGCAGGGGCGAAGATGGCCCCGACGGAAAAGTAAAAAATGAGTGAGGCGTTGAGGTCGACCACGAAGTCCGGCTCCGCATAGTCGTTCGCCAGCGCGGCGGCCACGGAGTAGATCGGGAACGCGGTAAGGCCGAAGATAAAGGCGCCGGCATAGATGCCGTTGGTGTCGCC
>JBCBHB010000437.1:0-3347 GCA_038526025.1 Pseudomonadota bacterium | reverse complement strand
CGTCGTCGCCTCCTCCGGCCATCTGAGCAGGATAACCGCGGGGTTGCTCACGTCCTCCCGCCGAACGGTCTCTCCAAGCTCGCCCAGTGTGGTCGAGAAGTGGCGCATCGTGGGCCGGCTGGCATTCTCCACGATCTCGACGATGGTCCCTGCCGGCACGCCTTGAGCCAGCAGGTCCCCGGCAATGCGGCCCGCGGTGGCGACGCCCATGTAGAACGCAACCGCGTTCCCCGGCTTTGCGTGGCAGCGCCAATCCGGCACCGCGCCGTCCTGTGTCTGGCCGGTTGTGATGGTGATGGACCTGATAGCGCCCCGCTCGGTCAGGAACATCCCCGTCTCGGCCGCCGCCGCCGTGGCGGCCGTAACGCCCGCGACCAGTTCCCACGGTATCCCAGCAACGTTGAGCGCATGCGCCTCCTCCGCCGCCCGTGCGAAGATGCCGGGATCGCCGCCCTTGAGGCGCACCACGCGCTTGCCTTCCTGCGCAGCAATCACCAACGCCGCATCGATGTCCGCCTGTGCCCAGGCATGCGCTCCGGGGGCCTTCCCCACATACACCCGCTCCGCATCCCGGCGCGCGAGCTCCAGCACCGCGGGATCGACCAGCCGGTCGTAGAAGATCACGTCGGCCTCCTGCAGCCTCGAGACAGCACGCAGCGTGAGCATATCGGGTGCGCCGGGACCGGCTCCCACGATGCTTACCAAGCCTTCGCCGCCCTCGGGCGCGCCACCGGCCGCCATGGCGCCTTCCAGCGCCGCCTCGGCGCCGGCCGTGTTGCCGCTGGTGAAGAGCCGCCGCGGGCCCTTGAAGGCCCAGGCCCAGAAGGCGCGGCGTTTCTCCTTCGGCACCGTGCGCTCAACCGCCGGCCGCAAGGCGCCCGCACGCGCCGTGAACGCCCCGAGCGTTGGCTCGAGCCACTCCTCGAGACGCGTCTTGACCTGGCGGGCAAGCACCGGGGCCGCGCCCTCGGTGCCGATTGCCACCACCAGCGGATCACGGTCGACGATGGCAGGCGTTGTGACGTCGCAGAGATCGGGTCGGTCCACCACGTTCACGATGGTTCCGAGGTCCTTGGCCACCGTGGAGATCGCCGCATCCGCGCCAGCGCAGCCTGTGGCGATGAAGGCGAGGCGGGCTGTGGCGAGGGACCGGTTGTCGACGACCGATGGCACATGGCGCGCGCCGCTGCGCACCCGGTCGGCGAGCTCGGGCTCGAGTTCGGGCGCCATCAGCACCATGTGCGCCTCGGTCTTCGCAACGAGCCGCGCCTTCTGTGCCGCCTGCTCGCCGCCACCGACGATCACCACATCGCGCCCCGCAACATCGAGGAAGAGGGGAAACGCCTTCATTGCATACCTCCTGGCCGAGAGCGGGACACTAATGGCACCTGCGCGCACAGCAAAGCCGCCTACCCCGCAGGTTCATTGACTTTTCGCGCTGCAACGCACATTCACTGCCACAGCATCGGCGCGCGATGGCGCGATCCGCGGGAAGCCGCGGCATGTCCCGCCCCGATCACGCAATCCGCAGAGGTACCGGCCGCGCCCGGCTGCCCGCATGACCTGCCAACCGTGAGCGCTGTGTGCGCCGGTGCGGGTCGGTGAAGGAACAGACACTGACTGATATCGACTTCAAGGCGCTCGGCCTGGCCGAGCCCATCCTCCGTGCGCTCGCCGAGCGTGGCCACACAACGCCCACGCCCATCCAGGCGAAAGCCATCCCGCCGCTGCTGGACAGCGCGGATCTGCTGGGTATCGCCCAAACCGGCACGGGCAAGACCGGCGCCTTTGCGCTGCCGCTGCTCGACACGCTCTCTCGCGCCAAGCGGCAGCCGGCATCCGCCGGTCCGCGGGCGTTGATCCTGGCGCCCACGCGCGAGCTCGCCATCCAGATCGGCGAGGAGATCGGGGCCTATGCCAAGCATCTCCGTCTCAGGCACACGGTGATCTTCGGCGGTGTCGGCTACGGCCCGCAGCGCCGGGCGCTGGCGCAGGGCGCGGACATCGTCGTCGCCACGCCGGGCCGCCTGATCGACCACATGGACCAGGGCACGTTGCGCCTCGGCGCGCTGACCCATCTGGTGCTCGACGAGGCGGACCGGATGCTCGACATGGGCTTCATCCGCGACGTTCGGAAGATTGCAGCGGTGCTGCCGGCGGAGCGCCAGTCTCTGCTCTTCTCCGCGACGATGCCGGACAATGTGGCGAAGCTTGCCGGCGAGCTCTTGCGCGACCCGGTCCGTGTGGAGGTTGCCCCGCAGTCCACGCCGGTGGAGCGCATCGCACAGGAAGTGCACCACATGCCCGCGGCGGAGAAGCTCGGCTTTCTGACCGAGATGCTGCGGGACAGGGCATTCGCCCGCGTCATCGTCTTCACCCGCACCAAGCACCGGGCCAACCGCGTGGCGGAGAAGCTCGCAAAGGCCGGGATCACGGCGGAGGCGATCCACGGCTCGAAGAGCCAGGGCGCACGCCAGCGGGCCCTTGGCGGCTTCAAGGCGGGGGGCATCCGTGTGCTGGTGGCGACGGACATTGCCGCCCGTGGGATCGATGTCGACGAGGTGAGCCACGTCATCAACTTCGAGCTGCCGAACGAGCCGGAGAGCTACGTCCACCGCATCGGCCGCACGGCGCGAAAGGGCAGGGAGGGCGTGGCCCTCTCCCTCTGCGCGCCGGACGAGCTGGACTATCTGCGGGACATCGAGCGGATCATGAAGCTGCGCCTGCCCGCGCATGGCGATGTCCCGGCTCCGGCCAAGCCCGCGCCCCAGGGCAAGAAGCCCCAGCGCCGGAACGGCCCCAAGCCCGGCCCGAAGAACCAGGGCAAGGCCGAGCACCAGCCAGGCGGGGAGAACAAGGCCCGTCGCCCGCGGCGTCGGCGGCGTAGCGGTGGCGCGGCCCAGAAGGCTGCCTGACCGAGTACCGAACAAAAAAACCCCGGCGCCGAGGCGCCGGGGCGAGGTAGGGGAGGAGCCGCCGCGCCCCTCTCCCTCGGGAAGAACCTGTCAGACGAACTGGGAGCCTTTGCCAAACTCCGGATAGGCTTCCATGCCCAGCTCGGAGTTATCGAGGCCCGCCATTTCCTCTTCCTCGTCGACGCGGATGCCGATGGTCATCGAGAGGATGAACCAGAAGACAATCGAGACGACGAAGGTGAAGACACCGACCACGATGATGGAGAAGACCTGGCCGAAGATCGTGGCGTCACTGTTGGTGAGAACCACGGCCAGCGTGCCCCAGATACCCGCGAAGAGGTGGACCGGGATGGCGCCGACGACATCGTCGAGCTTCAGCTTGTCGAGAAGCGGCACGGTGAAGACCACGATCACACCGCCCACGGCGCCGAT
>JBCBHB010000436.1:0-3350 GCA_038526025.1 Pseudomonadota bacterium | reverse complement strand
CGCCCTTATCGGCGCCATCGTGGCGGAGTTCTTCGGCACCCCCACGCTCGGCATGGGGTTCCGCATCTCCACCGAGGTCGGCCGCATGAACCTCGACATGGTCTGGGCCACGATTGCCGTCGCGGCCCTCGCCGGCTCTGCTTTCTACGGCGCCGTCACCCTTGCCGAGCGCCAGGCAACCTTCTGGCACCCCTCCCAGCGGAGCGCCGGGCGGGGCTGATCGTTGCCCATGCTTTGCGCAGCGCACCAAAGCGGTTGCATACAACGCCGCCTGCTGGAAGGGTCGTGCCCAGCATTGCCGCTCCGGTTGAGGGGCGGCCAGACCAGGGAGAGACCAGCGTGAAGAAGATGTTCGCGGCGGCCGGTACGGCCGCGTTCATGGCGGCCACTGTGGGGATGGGCACGGCGCAGGCGGCCGACGAGGTGACGCTGCAGCTGAAATGGGTCACGCAGGCCCAGTTCGCCGGCTACTACGTGGCGCTCGACAAGGGCTTCTACGAGGAGGAAGGCCTCGACGTCACCATCAAGCCCGGCGGGCCGGATATCGCGCCCGCGCAGGTGCTCGCCGGCGGCGGCGCCGATGTGATCCTCGACTGGATGCCGTCCGCGCTGGCGACGCGCGAGAAGGGTCTCGCCGTCGTCAATATCGCCCAGCCCTTCAAGTCCTCGGGCATGATGCTGACCTGCCTGAAGGAGACGGGGATCGAGAAGCCCGAGGACCTTGCGGGCCACACCCTCGGTGTCTGGTTCTTCGGCAACGAGTATCCGTTCCTCAGCTGGATGAGCCAGCTCGGCATTGCCACCGACGGCTCCGAGGGCGGCGTGACGGTGCTGAAGCAGGGCTTCAACGTCGATCCGCTCCTCCAGAAGCAGGCCGCCTGTATCTCCACCATGACCTACAACGAGTACTGGCAGGTGATCGACGCCGGCATCGGCGAGGACGAGCTCGTCACCTTCAAGTATGAGGACCAGGGCGTGGCAACCCTCGAGGACGGCATCTACGTGCTCGAGGAAGCGCTTGAAGACCCGGCCTTCGAGGACAAGATGGTCCGCTTCGTGCGCGCCTCGATGAAGGGCTGGAAATACGCCGAGGAGAACCCGGACGAGGCGGCCGAGATCGTGCTCGACAACGACGCGACCGGTGCCCAGACCGAGAAGCACCAGAAGCGCATGATGGGCGAGATCGCCAAGCTGACCGCAGGTTCCAACGGCGCGCTCGATCCGGCGGATTTCGACCGCACCGTCGATACCCTGCTGGCCGGCGGCTCAGACCCGGTGATCACCAAGAAGCCCGAGGGCGCCTGGACCCACGCGATCACCGACAAGGCGCTCTGAGCCTGCCTCTCGGTGTCCTGCGCATCGGTCGCCGACTGAAACGGTGTGTCCCGGGCCTGACCCGGGACCGCCCGACCGCTCGCCGAGAAGTCCCGTGTCGGGCCCGGGGCACCTGGTACGTCACGGCCGCCGTTGCGACCTGAGGACGCTCTCTCGATCTCGGCCAAACCTCGCTCAGGTCAGGTGGCGACGATGTTGTGCGCCGGACCGTAGGGGAATCCGGTGATGTTCTCCGCGCCATCCTCGCCGATCACGAGGATATCGTGCTCGCGATAGCCGCCAGCGCCCGGCTGGCCTTCGGGGATCATCACCATGGGCTCCATGCTCACCACATGGCCCGGCGCCAGCACAGTCTCGATGTCCTCGCGCAGTTCCAGCCCCGCCTCGCGCCCGTAATAGTGGCTGAGCACGCCGAAACTGTGCCCGTAGCCGAAGCTCCGATGCTCGAGGAGGCCCTTCTCCGCGAAGAAGGCGTTCAGCTCGGTGCAGATATCCTTGCACTTCGCGCCCGGCTTGATGAGCGAGAGCCCCAGCTCATGCGCCGCCACATTCGCCTCCCACACCTCGAGCGAGCGGGCATCGGGCTCGCCGAGGAACAGCGTGCGCTCGAGGGCCGTGTAGTAGCCCGAGATCATGGGGAAGGTGTTGAGGCTGAGAACATCGCCCCGCTGCAGCCTGCGGCCCGTTACCGGGTTGTGCGCACCATCCGTATTGATGCCGGACTGGAACCACACCCAGGTGTCCCGGTACTCGGCCTCCGGGAAGGCATCCGCGATGGCGGTCTCCATCGCGTCGCGCCCGGCCATCGCCACGTCGATCTCGCGCACGCCCGGCGCAATGGCGTCCTGCACCGCATGCCCGCCGATATCGGCAATGCGCGCGCCCTCGCGAATGAGCGCGATCTCGGCCGGGCTCTTCACCATGCGCTGGCTCATGGTGGCCGGTGCGATATCCGCCGCCTCCGGCGCGCCCAGGAACTCGGCCAGCTTCTCCGCCTGCGCAAGGCTCAGATGGTCGCCCTCCAGACCCACACGCCGCGGGCTCCCCGCCACGCTCGCCACCGCCCGCCAGAAGTTGTCCCGCCGCCAGTCGGTATAGGTCAGCGTCTCGCAGGCCGCGCGGCGGTTGGGCTGGCCGGCATCGATCAGCGCGGCAACGACCACCGCCTGATCCTCGGTCACCACCATGCCGTAGGGCCGGCCGAACGCGCAGTAGAGGAAGCCGGAGTAGTAGGCGATGTTGTGCATCGAGCTCAGCACCACCGTATCGCACCTTGCCCGCGCCATGATCGCGCGCAGCCCCGCGAGCCGCGCGGCGTATTCTTCATGGCTGAAGGGCAGGGTCGCGGGCGCGCCGTTCCGCAGCGCCATCATGTCCGGCATAGTGCCTGTCGAGCTCGTCATCCCCATCCTCCCTCGGCCTCGCGATGCCCGCCTCCCGTAGCGGCTGGCGCCGATGCTGCCAAGACGCGCCGCAATTGGTCGAAAACACGGGATGGTTGCATAGGATTTCTTTGCGCTTTGCCGGGCATGGTGCAGCCTGTTCCTGCGAGAGAAAGCGAGTCGCGTGATGGACAGCCTGATTCCGGAAGAGATGAGCCGCTCCGGCAAGCGGGAGCCCGCATCGGGCCCCTGGCTGTCGGTAGATCCGCGCGCGCCGCTTACCGCGGTGTCGGGCACCAAGCGCTACGGCGTCCTCCGTCTCGCCGAGGGCGAGGTGGTGGTGGAGAGTGCCGGCCGCCCGCCCATGCGCGGCACGGTGGATCTCTTCGCCGGGGCCGAGCGGGTAGCCCGCCTCCTCGTGCAGTTCGCCTGGGAGCAGGACGGGCGCGCGGCTTACGAGATCAAGCGCCGCGCGGTCGTCGCGCTGGCCGCCGCGGTCCCCCATGGGGCGCGCGGCAAGGGCGCGGCGAAAGGGCAGGGCGCCTAGGCGGTCGCTTCTACTGTCGACCAGTCCAGTCTCGCCGTCATCGCAAGGCGTGCGCTCGCGCCCTCTCCGGCCGTCACCCACAGGTC
>JBCBHB010000435.1:0-3359 GCA_038526025.1 Pseudomonadota bacterium | reverse complement strand
TCATCGACTACGGCGCGGATCAGTCCGCTGAAGGGGCGGCGTTCGAGTCGGAGGCAATCGCGCTCGCCGTGCGGGAAGCGCTCGAAGAGCCTGGGCGCCGCGTGGCCATCGTAACGCGCGATGCGGCGCTCGCCCGGCGCGTCGCCGCCGCGCTCGACCGTTTCGGCGTGCTCGCGGATGACAGCCTCGGCCGTCCGCTGGCCCTCAGTCCGGCGGGTATCTTCCTCACGCTCGCCCGTGACGCGGCACTCTCCGTCGGCGGGGCGCCCGACGCTGTCGCGCTCGCGGCCCTGTTGGGTCATCCGTTCTGCCGCCTCGGTTTCGCGCGGGCGGAGCATCGGCGCCTTGCCACCCAGTACGAGCGCGCGGTCCTCCGCGCGCGCGGGTTCCGGGCGCCTGGGCGTGCGGCTGGCGGCCTGCTTCCGCCCTGGCCGGCCGCGGCGCGCGAGGAGGGCGGTGAGGCGCGGCCGACGACGGAGGAGCACGATGCCTGGCTCGCCGCGCTCGACGCCGCGCTGCGGCCGCTGGCCGAGGTACTGCGCGCGCCGTGCCCGCTGGGAGATCTGCTCGCGGCCCATCGCGCGGCGATCGCCGCCCTCACCCGCGCGCCCGAGATCTTGCCGGCCGATGCCGGGGGCCATGACGTACCGGGCGAGGCATTCGGCGGTGGGCCGGACGGTGCCGCCGTCGAGCGCCTCTTCGACGCGCTTGACGGAGCGGCGGCGTCCGCTGGCGGGCATGTCGACGCCGCCGCCTATGCCAGCCTCCTCTCCGGTCGCCTCGGCGCGGAGACACTGCGGCCCGATGCGGGCCGACCGCACCCGCGTGTGGCCATCTGGGGCACGATGGAAGCGCGAACCGCGGCGGCGGATCTCACCATCCTCGCCGGCCTCAGCGAGGGTACATGGCCCGCACTGCCGGACCCCGGCGCCTGGCTCAATCGCCCGATGCGCGCGGCCCTGGGCCTTGCGCAGCCCGAGCGCGCCATCGGCCTCTCGGCGCACGACTTTCTCCAGGCGGCCTGCCGGCCCGAGGTGCTGCTCACGCGCTCGCTCCGCATGGGGGGCGAGCCCACCGTGCCGTCGCGCTGGCTCATTCGGCTCGAAACCCTGCTGGGCGGCACGGCGCCGGAGACGCTCAAGGACATGCGCACGAGGGGACGCAACCTGCTCAACCTCCTGCCCTGGCTCGACGATCCGGCCGAAGCGGAGGATCCGACGCTTTTGCCGGCCGAGCGCCCGCGCCCCGCTCCGCCGCCATCGGCCCGCCCACGCCAGCTCTCCGCTTCCGATATCGAGCGGCTCATCCGGGACCCCTACGCCGTCTATGCGCGGCGCGTCCTCCGGCTGCGCCCGCTCGATCCGCTCGGCGCCCCGGCCGATGCGCGGGACCGTGGCACGGTGCTGCACGCCGTGATGGAGCGCTTCATCGGCGGCGCGGTGCCGGGGCCCTTCGATATGGAGGCGGAGGCTGTTCGCCTGCGGGCCACCGCCGAGACGGTGATCGACGAGAGCGTTGCGGACCCCGCCCAGGCGCGCTTCTGGCGCGCCCTGATCGCGCGCATCGCCGATGGCATGGTGGCGGACGAGGCGCTGCGGCGGCAGGGGGTTGTGGACTTTGCCGTGGAGGTCAGCGGTCGCTTCACCCTCCCGGTCGCCGGCGCACCCTTCCAGCTCACGGCCAAGGCCGACCGGATCGACAGGCGGAACGACGGCACCGGGAGCGTCTACGACTACAAATCCAGCCCCCCGGGGCAGGGGGAGATCGGCATCTTCGAGCACCAGCTCCATCTGCAGGCCCTCATGCTGGCGGAGGGTGCGTTCGAGGGCCTGCCCGCGCTCGGCCCCGGTCCCGCCGCCTATATCGGCCTTGGCCGGAACGCTTCCCTCGGCCCGAAGCCGCCGCTGAGCACGGAGAGCCTCGCCGCCTATCGCGACCGCCTAGTCCGGCTGCTCGAACACTACACGGCGCCGGAGACCGGGTTTGTTTCCCGCCGCGCCATGAAGCGCGAGCAGGACGTGGGGGACTACGACCACCTTGCCCGTCGACGCGAATGGGAGGGGCGCGATGGCTGAGGGTCCCACCGCCGAACAGCGCCTCGCCGCCAACCCCGTGCGCTCGGCCTGGGTGGGGGCGAATGCCGGCTCGGGCAAGACCCGCGTGCTGACCCACCGGGTGGCACGCCTTCTTCTGGCGGGCAGCCGTCCCGAGCGGATCCTGTGCCTCACCTACACCAAGGCCGCCGCGGCGGAGATGCAGGGGCGTCTCTTCAAGCTGCTCGGCGAATGGTCCATGGCGAGCGACGCGGCGCTGTCCGGTGCGCTCCGCGGTCTCGGCGGCGGAGATACGGCACCGGCGCCGGAACGGCTTGTCGAGGCCCGCCGTCTCTTCGCCGAAGCGCTGGAGACGCCGGGCGGCCTGCGCATCCAGACCATCCATGCCTTCTGCGAGCAACTGCTCCGCCGCTTTCCCCTCGAAGCCGGCGTCTCTCCCCGTTTCCGCGTGGTCGATGACCGGCAGCAGGCAGCGCTCGGCGCCGCCGTC
Source organism: Pseudomonadota bacterium (assembly GCA_038526025.1). GTDB lineage: Bacteria > Pseudomonadota > Alphaproteobacteria > Rhodobacterales > Rhodobacteraceae > Thermohalobaculum. The sequence goes on along the minus strand of JBCBHB010000435.1, from coordinate 815 downwards.
TCCCGCGCCCAGGGCGAGGCGGCGGCACGCGGCGAGAGCGAGGTGATCGACCGGGTGGCCGCGCGTGCCGGCGAGCATGCGCTCGATGCCCTCCAAGCCGCCGTTTCGGCAAACCGGCACCGCTTTCCCACGGACATGAATGCCGTCGACGGCCGTCTTGCGGCGCACTTCCCGGCATCCGCGCTTCTCGGTGAGGATGCAGCCACCAGCAAGGCGCTCGCCGATCTCGACTGGTCGGCCCTGCGTCGCGTTGCGGCAGACCTCGAAGCCGTCTCGAAGGCCAACGGCCAGAAGACGGCGGCGAGCCTGCAGGAGGCCGCAACGCTTCATGCGGCTGGTCGACTGGATGAGTGCCTCGGCGCCCTCAAGAAAGCGCTCCTCACCGAAGATAAGGACGGGTCGCTCAAACCAAAGCTTGCTGCCAAGCTCGTCACGAAAGGCGGGGAGGAGGCGTGCCCGGGGCTCACCGCCCGCGTTGCCGACGCGGCGGAGATCTTGATGGACGCGTTCGCGGAGATCGCCACCGCCCGCGTGGCCGCGCGGGCCGGGGATCTCAACGCCTTCGCGGCGGACTGGCTCATGCGTTACACCGCAGCGAAGAACGGCGCCGGTCTGCTCGATTTCACCGACCTCGTGGGCCGGGCCGCGGACCTCCTCACGGCGCCGGGCCTCGCGCCCTGGGTGCTGTGGAAGCTCGATGGCGGGATCGAGCATATCCTCGTCGACGAAGCGCAGGACACGAGCCCCGAGCAATGGGCCGTGATCGCCGCGATTGCCGCCGAGTTCCATGCGGGCGATAGCGCGCGCGATGCCAC
>JBCBHB010000434.1:0-3361 GCA_038526025.1 Pseudomonadota bacterium | reverse complement strand
CTGCCGGGGCGTGCCCGGCAGCCCTTGCGCATGGAGTGGTGGGCTTCTGGAACTTCCGGGCAAGCCGGAGGACGGCGGAGCGCGCGAGCCGCGAGCGGTGGTGCTGGCGCCTTACCCGTCCGACCAGCGGGTGGCGTTGCTCCGGATCGCGGCGGCGCGATCCGGCACCGGGGGGTGGGAGGCGAGCCAGGAAGCCTGGTTCGCGAGGGCCGCGCCCGGCACCAGTGTCTCGAGTTTCTCCAGCATGCGGGCCTGCGGCTCGTGGCCGAGCCCGGAGCGGAGCATCAGGGCGGTGGCGTAGGCGTCTGCCTGGAACTCGTCCCGCCGCGAGAGGCCGCTGACGAAGAGGCTGACCAGGGCCTGCGCCAGGTACCAGCCCACGAAGGGGATGAAGCGGGCGAGGAGGGAGCCGAGGACGAGGGTGCCGGTCTGGGCGGCCGAGACCTCGATCATCCGCCGCTTGGTGTGGCCGAGGGCGAGGTGCCCGAGCTCATGCGCCACGACGGAGGCGACCTCCGGTGCGGTGACGTTACCTTCGCGCAGATGCCTGAGGAGCCCGGCGGTCACGTAGACGCCCCCATCGGGGGTGGCGACACCGTTGATCGACGGATCGTCGAGCACGCGCACGGCCACCTTCTCGATCCCCGCCGCGCCGGCCAGCCGCTCGAAGAGCTGCTCCAGCGTGTCGTGCCGGAGCGGGCGGGAACGGCTCTTGAGCGCGGCGTTGAGGCGCCAGGCCGAGAGCTGGACCATCACATAGGCGCCGATGGCGATGAGCAGGAAAGGCAGAAGCTTGAGCATGAGGGTAAGATAGGAAGCCTGTGGCGCTCGGTCAGCCTTTCTGCCGCGACGAAGGCGCGCGTTCAGGTCGGTTGGCCATGGCCGCCCGTGCCGTCGGCAGGTGCCCAAGGTGTGCGGCCGCCGCCATGCGTGTCGTAGAAGCGGACGAGGACCTGCAGGAAGCCGAGCTTCGCGCCGATGACCGCGACGACGCCGAGCCAGGTGAGCCAGGGCGAGATGACCACGAGGCCCCAGACGAGCGGGACGGCCGCAACGGCCTGCGAGGCGTTCCAGAACGCGGCGGCGCGCTTGGTCTCCGCCGGAACGGGGACGGGCGGCACGGGCGCATGGCGCTTCGTCCAGAGCCACTCGCCGAGCACCGCCCGGCTCATCCAGTGCCGCGCATCGGGCGGCGGCGGGAAGGCATGGGGGTTGAGGAAGGCCCAGGCAACGGGGAGTGCGAGGAGCGGCAGGAGCCACCAGCCGAGGCTTTCGCGCGCAAGGAGGAGGGCTGCGAGCGCGGGCAGCACGGGGAACCGCGTTGCGCCGCTCCAGGGGTTGGCGTGGCGCGCCCATCCGGCATCGTCGAGCCCGAAGGTGGCTGCGACGCGTTCCGACCAGTCCATCTCTGCCTCCATTGTTGTCGAACGGAGAAAGCAATGTGCCGCGCCTGGCCCTCGGTACCCGCGCAGCCTTCCGCCATATGGGAAGGGTGATCGAAGGAGGAAACCGCATGACCGCGCTGCCGACACCGATGAGCCCCGCTCGTGACCCCGCCCCCGCCGCCGGCCGGATCGGCCACGTGCATTTGCGGGTGAGCGACCTCGACCGGTCGATCGCGTTCTATTCCGGCGTGCTGGGGCTCGACGTGATGCAGAAGTTCGGGGATCGCGCAGCGTTCCTTTCGATGGGCGGGTATCACCACCATCTGGGCCTCAACACATGGGAAAGCCTGGGGGCTGCGCCGCCGCCGAAGGGGCATACGGGGCTGTACCATACGGCGTTTCTCTACCCCACGCGGGCGGATCTTGGCCGGATCGTCGCGCGCGTAAGGGCTGCGGGCGTTCCGATCACCGGCAAGGCGGATCACGGCGTGAGCCAGGCGGTCTATCTCGACGATCCCGACGGGAACGGTGTGGAGCTCTACTGGGACCGTCCCGAGGCGGACTGGCCGCGCGATAGTGAGGGTCGCCTCGCGATGACGAACGACCCGCTGGACGTGGAGGCGCTGATCCGCGCTGCCGGAGAGCGGGTATGACCTGAGCGTCGCCCACTTACCATCCGATTGACCTATGGTTACGTTGGTCGGGAAGGGTGAGATGAGATGGCGACGACATTCACGCGCGAGGGTCGGCTGCTGGTCGTCCGCGTCTCGGGGCATCTCGAACCCGAGACGATGCTGCGCGACGTGAAGGCGGCCATCGATGACGGGCGGCTCGAGGCGGGGATGGACCGTCTCGTGGTGCTCGAGAAGGCCGCGCGGGTGGGGGACATCACGCCCGGCGTGCTGATGCGCCTGCAGGGCATGATCCGCGAGATCGAGAGCAAGGGCGGCCGCCAGCCCGCCTATTGCATCGCCTTCGCCGCGGCGGAGTGGCAGCACCGCAGCATCGCCCAGCTCTACTGCGCGGTTGTCCGGGTGATGTCCGGCGCAAAGGCCAGAACGCAGGTTGTCTCGGACGAGGCGGAGGCGCGGCTCTGGCTCGAGCGGCAATGGGACCAGGCCTGCTAGCGCCGGGTGCGGTGTCCGCTGCCGGCTCAGCGGCTGAGGGCGCGTGTCATGTCGTCGAGGCCGCGGAGGGTGAGGGGGTACATGCGCCCCTCCACGATCTGGCTGATCATGCCGATGGACTGGGTGTAGCCCCAGAGGCGCTGCGGCACCGGGTTGATCCAGGCGGCCGACGGAAACCGGTCGAGCGCGCGGCGGAGCCAGACCTCGCCGGCCTCCGCGTTCCAGTGCTCAGATGCGCCGCCGGGCACCGCGATCTCGTAGGGCGACATCGAGGCGTCGCCGACGATCACCAGCTTCCAGTCCGGCCCGTACGTGTTGAGGATCTGCTCCGTCGGCACCTGTTCGTCCCAGCGGCGGTGATTGTCCCGCCACACGGCTTCGTAGAGGCAGTTGTGGAAGTAGACGTATTCGAGGTGCTTGAACTCGGCCCGGGCGGCGGAGAAGAGCTCCTCGACCACGCGGACATGGTCGTCCATCGACCCGCCGATATCGAAGAGCATGAGCACTTTCACGGCGTTGTGCCGCTCGGGCCGCAGTTTCACGTCGAGCCAGCCGTTATGGGCGGTGGAGCGGATCGTGCCGTCGAGGTCGAGCTCGTCCGCCGCGCCCTCGCGCGCCCAGCGGCGGAGGCGCCGTAGCGCGATCTTGATCGATCGCGTGCCGATCTCCGCATCGCCGTCGAGGTTCCTGAACTCGCGCTTGTCCCAAACCTTCACCGCCTTGCGATGGCGGCTCTCGGCCTGGCCGATGCGCACGCCTTCGGGGTTGTAGCCATAGGCGCCGAAGGGGGACGTGCCGGCGGTGCCGATATTCTTCGAGCCGCCCTGATGGCGCTTCTCCTGGTTCTTG
>JBCBHB010000433.1:0-3364 GCA_038526025.1 Pseudomonadota bacterium | reverse complement strand
GCGGGCGTGATCGGGGGCTGGCCGGCGGGTGGGCGCGCTGGCCCGAAGGGCCGGCCGCGGGCCCCGCAAGCCCCCCGATCGACCGAGCCGATCGACCGGGCCGATCAACCGGGCCCGATCAACTCTCTTCGGGCACCACTTCGAAGGGCACGCCCGGCACGGTCTTGGCCGCCCGGATCACCAGCGACGTCTTCACGCTCCCCACATTCGGCGCCGTCGTCAGCTCGTTGGTGAGGAAGGTCTGGAAGGTGGAGAGGCTCGGCGCCACGCATTTGAGGAGAAAATCGATCTCGCCGTTCAGCATGTGGCACTCACGGACCAGCGGCCAGTCGCGGCAGCGCTCCTCGAAAGCCGCCAGATCCTCGCCCGCCTGGCTCTTGAGGCTCACCATGGCAAAGACCGACACTTCGAAGCCCAGCGCCCGGGCATTCACCTGCGCATGATAGCCCTCGATCAGCCCGCTTTCCTCGAGCCCTCGAACCCGCCGCAAGCAGGGCGGGGCGGAAATGCCGACGCGGCGCGAGAGCTCCACATTGGTCATCCGCCCATCTGCCTGCAGCTCCGAGAGGATGTGGCGGTCGATGGGGTCCAGCTTGGAGGCAGGCATGCAAGATCCTAGGGTCGTGAAAGGCCGAACGCTGCGGTGCGGCTTACGGGAAGCCTGCGCAGATAGCAACAATCTTGCGGAAGGGCGCAAGAAATGAACAGAAAAGCGTCACATGGAGGGCGCGCGCCGTTCTCTTCGGCGCTGCACATCGCCGTGCTCACCGATGGCCGGGCCGGCAACAGGGCCCAGGCGCTGGGCCTCGCGGAAGCCCTCGCCCGCCGCGCGGATGTCCGGATCGAGGAACGGACGGTCGCGCTCAAATGGCCCTTCGCGCTGCTTCCCGCGCGGTTTTGGCACGCCCTCGGCGCGCTGCCCGGCTGGCCTGCGCTGGCGCTCAGAGACGGCGGTCCCACTCTCGCGCCGCTCGCCTCCGCTGCGCTTCTCATCGGCGCCGGACGGCGCGCCGCGCCCATCGTTGCCCATCTGGCGCGGCGCGAGGGGGTGCCGAGCGTGCAGCTGCTCGACCCGCAGATGGATCCGGCCGCTTTCTCCCTCGTCGCCGCCCCCGCGCATGACGGCCTCGGCGCGCCCAACGCGGTCGCGACGCTTGGCTCCGTCGGCCGCATCACGCCCGCGAGCATCGCCGCTGCTCAGGCGGCGCTCCCGGCCCCTTTAATGCGGCGGCTCGAGGCCCTGCCGCGGCCGCGCATCGGCGTGCTCCTCGGCGGCAGTTCGGCCGCGGCCCGCTGGTCGGACGAGGACGCCGCGGCCTTTGCAGCGGCCTGCCACCGGCTGGCAGGCGATGGCTACGGCCTTCTGATCACGCCCTCGCGCCGCACGGACCCCGCGCTTTCGGACCGGCTGGCTGCTGATCTGCCCAAGGCGGCATGCTTTCTCTGGGACGGAACAGGCTCCAACCCATACCCGGGCATGCTGGGCATGGTCGATGCCGTGCTGGTGACCGCGGACAGCGTGAACATGGCCTCCGAAGCGGCGGCGGCGGGGCTGCCGGTGCATGTCTTTCCCATCAGCCATCTCGGTCCCAAGCACCGGGCGTTCCACAGATCGCTCGAGGCGCATGGCGCGAGCAGGCCCTTCGACGGGCGCGTCGACAAATGGACCTATCCGCCCTTGGCCGAGGCCGACAGGCTGGCCGCGATCGTCGCCGACCGTCTTATCCCCGGCAGGGCACCGCCGCCATCCTGACCGTGGCGCCCTGAACGCCGGGCACATGACGGAATGACCGCGTTCGGCGCCGCTCCCCCTTTTTCGTGGCAGCCACGTACCGTATCTCTGTCCTCTGCTCTCACGGGCAGCAACAGATCGAGGCGGCAGGCACGAGGAGCGAGCACATGGCGAACGACACCGGCACGGAGACACGGCACACCCGCGTGCTGATCATCGGCTCGGGCCCTGCGGGCTATACCGCCGCCGTGTATGCCGCGCGCGCGCTGCTCGATCCGGTGCTGATCCAGGGCATCCAGCCGGGTGGGCAGCTGACCATCACGACGGAGGTGGAGAACTGGCCGGGCCTCGTCACCACCCAGGGCCCCGAGCTGATGCAGCAGATGGAGGCGCACGCGCGGGCCACGGGCACCGAGATCATCGCCGACCATGTCTCGAGCCTCGACGTCTCCCAACGCCCCTTCCGCGCCGAGACCGATAGCGGCACCGTCTGGACCGCGGATGCCGTGATCCTGGCGACGGGCGCGCAGGCCCGCTGGCTGGGCCTGGAGAGCGAGCAGAAGTTCATGGGCCAGGGCGTGAGCGCCTGCGCCACCTGCGACGGGTTCTTCTACCGGGGCCGCGAGGTGATCGTGGTGGGCGGCGGCAACACGGCCGTGGAGGAGGCGCTTTACCTCGCCAACCTCGCCTCGAAGGTCACGCTGGTGCACCGGCGGGACAGCCTTCGGGCGGAGCAGATCCTGCAGCGGCGGCTGCTCAATCACCCGAAGATCGAGGTGATCTGGGACCATGTGGTGGATGAGATCCTCGGCACCATGACCGATGGGGTAACGGGCGCGCGGCTCGCGCATGCCGGCAGCGGGGAGACGCAGGAGATCGAGGCGGCGGGCGTCTTCATCGCCATCGGCCATGCGCCGGCTTCCCAGCTTGTGGCCGACCAGGTCGAGACGCATCACGGCGGCTATGTAGTCACGAAACCCGACTCAACCGCGACGGCCGTGCCCGGCCTCTTTGCAGCGGGCGACGTGACGGACGATATCTATCGCCAGGCGGTTACCTCCGCAGGCATGGGCTGCATGGCCGCGCTGGAGGCCGAGCGCTTCCTGGCCGAGGAGGCGGATGCTGCCGCGACAAGCGCTGCCGCCGAGTAGACGGCGCGCTGACGCGAACTGCCGGCGAAAACGCAATGCTGTGCGCGGCCGGCTTGGAACGCTAGGCGGACGAAACGCTGCTGCTTCATCAATGACGCGGGTGCCAGCACGCGCCACATTGGGGCAACGTGCTGGTAGCTCCCAGGAGGGACATGGCCGTTCTGGCCACTGCCCCGACAATCTGACACACGCCGGGTTACGATCACCAAGCGACGCTGCGCTACGGTTACTGATTTGCCTGGGTTAAGAGGCGTGAGCGCGGCCCGATCGCGGCAATTTCCCGGTTAATTTGGATAGGATCGTGGCAGCCGGCGCGGAAGCGTGGCGGATGCCGCAGGCTAGCCCGCAAGCGCCCCGGGCTCGACCCGGGACGGATGGCACTGGTTGCGGGGATCCGCCTCAGTCGCCTGCGAAGCGGTTGTTCTTGGGGAAGCCGCGGGGGGCCATGCGCCCGGCGGAGGCGCGTTTCGCGGTCCATTCG
>JBCBHB010000432.1:0-3364 GCA_038526025.1 Pseudomonadota bacterium | reverse complement strand
CCACGGGGGCAGGCACCATCACCTCGACGCCGAGCTGGCTGAGGGCATCCGCCGCGCCTGCGCGCGAGGAGAGCGCCTTGTTGCCGTGCTTGGCCACCGGCACGCCCGCGCCGGCCACGACGATGGCGGCGGCGGTGGAGATGTTGAGCGTCCCCTTCCCGTCCCCGCCGGTGCCGACGATGTCCATGGCGCCCTCAGGCGCGGCGACGCGGGTGGCGCGGGCGCGCATGACGCTGGCCGCCCCCGCGATCTCGTCGACCGTCTCGCCGCGCATGGCGAGGGCCATGAGGAAACCGGCCACCTGGGCGGGGGTTGCCTGCCCGGCCATGATCACGTCGAAAGCCTGTTCGGCTTCGCTGCGGCTGAGCGGGCCTGCGGCGGCGCGGCCGATCAGCGGCTTGAGGTCTCCTGCCGTGGGGTTCATGTGCCGGCCCCGGTTTCGGCGACCTCGATGCCGGCGAGCCTCAGGAAGTTGGCGAGCATCGCGTGGCCGTGCTCGCTCGCGATCGATTCAGGGTGGAACTGGACGCCGTGGATGGGCCGGCTGCGATGGGAGAGCCCCATGATCACGCCGGATTGCGAGCGGGCGGTGACCTCGAGGCTTTCAGTCACCGTCTCGGGCGCGATGGTGAGCGAGTGGTAGCGCGTGGCGAGGAAGCCCTGCGGCAGGCCCTCGAAGAGCCCCCTACCGCTATGCGTCACGGTGGAGAGCTTGCCGTGGAGCACCTCGTGACACCGCGTGACGGTTGCGCCGAAGGTCTGCCCGATGGCCTGGTGGCCGAGGCAGACGCCTAGGATGGGCAGATCCGCCGGTGCCTTAGCGATGAGATCGAGGCAGATACCGGCCTGATCGGGATCGCACGGGCCGGGCGAGAGCACGATGGCGCGCGGGTTCAGCGCGAGGGCTTCCTCGGCGCTCATCGCGTCGTTCCGCTCGACACGAACCTCCGCCCCCAAAACGCCAAGATAATGAACGAGATTGAAGGTGAAGCTGTCGTAGTTGTCGATGAGCAGAATCATGTGGCGGCTCGCTTCGGCGCTTCCGGTTATGCGCCCCGAGGGGCGCTTTCGGTGCCGAGGGCGGCCTGCATGATGCGCGCTGACCTCGGGACGACCGGTGATGGCGTGCCGCAGGCGGCCGCGTCAAGCGTCGGGAGTGGGCTGTATGCCGCTGGATACCCTTGTGCCATGCGCGGGGGCGGTTCAGGTTGGTGATGCGTGCAGCGGGGGCTGCCGAGATGTGTCGGGGGAGTGGGCGAGGCCATGAGCTGGAAGACACGGAACCGCAACCAGCAGACGGGGGGAAGCTGGACGGGCGGGTTCTTCAAGGGGTTGCTGAGCGGCTCGCTGCTCACGACGCTGGCGGTGCTCGGCGTCGTCTATCTGCTGCCGCCGCCCGAGACGCTGATCGAGGCGACCGAGGAAGATGCGGCCGAGGCGGGTGGCGCGGCAGTGCCCGAGGGGCTGGATACCGAAGGGCCCGAGACCGCGGCGCTGCGGGAAGAGCGCGGGCGGAGCGGTCCGACGACGGAGGGCAATTTCGCCGAGGAGGCGCTGCCCGGTGCGCCGGTGACAGCGCCTAGCCGGGCGCCGAGTGTGGCCGTGCCCGGCGGCGGCAGTGCGCCGACGGTGGCGCCGACCCGGCCGGGTGGCGATACGGACACGTCCCTCGCGGGGCTCGACAGTAGCGCCCTTGTTGGCGGGGACAGCGGGGGGTCGGGCCTTGCCGGTGGCATCCCGCAAGCGCCGAGCGCGTCGAGTGGTCTGAGCGCGCCCTCCGTGCCGGGTGGCCTTGGCACCGCGCCGGCGGGGCCTTCGCCGGGCAGTCTGGCACTGGCGCCGCCGACGATCGGCACACCGAGCGGGGTGGGCGGCGCTACGGCGACGGGGAGCGTCCCGTCGACCGCGCCTGCCCCGGGAAGCGCGCCTGGAAGTGCACCGGGAGGCGTTCCGGGAAGCGCTGCGGCAGGGGCCGGTGAGCAGCGCTCCCTGCTGCTTGACGATGGTCTTGCCAGTGCCGCTGCGGAGGCCGCGGTCGGCCGGGTCGAAACGGGCACGGGTATCGGCGGCATCGACAGCATTCCGACCGACACGGTTACGATGACCGAGGCGGAGGCGCGCGAGGCGCTCGCGGCGCTGGAGGCGGCCCGGGCAGCGGAGAGCGCGGCGGAGGACAGTGCGGCATCGGAGAGTGCACCGGCGGCGGCGCTCTCAGATGCGGAGACCCTGGCGAATTTGCCGACCGACCCCGAGGACATTGGCGAGATGTCTCCAGAGGAGGCGTTGCGGGCGCTGGAAGCGCTCGGTGTCGGGTCGGCCGAGCCCGTCACCCTCGACGGCGACGACGCCGGCGCCGGCAGCGGCGCAGAGCAAGCGACGCCGGAACCGTCTGCGCCGGCAGAGAGCGAGACGGCGGTTGCGGCCCTGGATCCGGCAGCGGTCGACGAAGCGCCGGTCGCACCGGTGCCGCCCGCAGCTGCGGCGGTGCCCGATGCGGAGCCGGAGCCCGAAGCCGAGCCTGCTGAGACCGTGCCGCTGGGCGGCGTGATCGAGCCTGGCGTGGAGGTCGAGAATGCGGCCACCGGTATCGTGCCGGTGCCGGCCGCGAAGCCTGACCCCGAGGCGGAGCGGCAGGCTGCGCTCGCACCTGCCGCATCGACTACGGTGAGCGATGCGGGGGACGGCGCGGTAGCGCCGGAGGCTCCTGCGCCCGCCGCTGGTGACGGGGTTGGGGGCGGGGAGCGCCTGGCGCTGGCCGGTCCGGCGCTCGAGGTCAATGCGCGGGACTTCTCGCTGGCCAGTGGTGCGCAGGCCATCTCGCTCGTGCTGCTGAGCCCGCTCGACGGCACGCAGGTCCCGGTCGACGCGCTGGAGGGCCTAGGCTTTCCGATAACCATCGGCCTGCCGGCGACCTCGCGCGATGCGCGCAGCGTGGGCGAACGCCTGCGGGCTGCTGGCCATGAGCTGATCGCGGAGCTGCCGGCAAACAGCGAGGCCGGGGCGATCGAGGATGCGCTCGCATCCATGCCGCTCGGCGTTGCGGCGGCCTTCATGGACGGTGCCGGCAGCGGCGGCCGGCCGCGGGACGACATGCTGGCGGTGCTGGCCCAGAACGGCTTTGCCTATTTCGACAGCCGGAGCATCGGCGGCGGAGCCGCCTTGCGGGCCGCGCGGGCGGCCGGGGTGCCGGCTGTCTCGCCGGACCGGGGCGCGACATCGTCGGTGACGGAAGGCCAGCTGCTGCAGACGCTCAACATTGCGGCGCTAGTGGCGAAGCGGCAGGGCACGGCGGTTGTGGTGGCGCCGGCGACGACCGCGACGCTGCGGGCCGTGCTCACCTTCGCGCTCGAGGGCGCGGGCGGCG
>JBCBHB010000431.1:0-3365 GCA_038526025.1 Pseudomonadota bacterium | reverse complement strand
TCCAGGTCCTGGATGCCGGCCTGGAACGGGTCGACCTTCTCCACCGGCACGGCAATCAGCTTGTCGTCCATACCGCCGTCGTCCTCCATCTTCAGCACACCCACGGGGCGGCAGCGGATGACGACGCCCGGTGCGAGGTCGAAATCGCAGAGCACGAGCACGTCGGTCGGGTCGCCGTCGTCGTGCAGACTGTTCGGCACGAAGCCGTAATTGCAGGGGTAGAACATCGGCGTGTTGACGATGCGGTCGACGAAGACGGCGCCGCTGTCCTTGTCGATCTCGTACTTCACGGGCGCGCCGCCCCCGGCGCCGCCGGTGATCTCGATCACCACGTTGATGTCGGTCGGCGGGTTCTTGCCGGCGGGAATGGCGTCGATGTTCATGGCCTGCCTCCTGTTAGGGACCCTGATGTCGCGGGGCGCCTAGCACGGCTGCGCCGATGGGGAAAGGGGCCCATGCTGCACTGCAGCATTCCGCGTGTCTGGCACTCGCCATGGTTGTTCGATATAACTCGCCACTAAAGTGTCGTGTAATTGAGGCTGAAATGTTGGATCGGACGAAAGCGGCGGGAGCGGGCCCGCTCGACGAGATGGTGTTCGCCGCCGATCTGAGCGGGAATGAGGGCCTCGATCCGAACTATCTCAGCCGCATCAGGATCCACGTGCTGATCGCCCAGCATCAGGGGCTCATCCAGCAGATGCAGTTCGCCGATGCCAAGGCGGCGGCGTTGATGACGGTGACGGGGCTTCTGGCGGTGCAGGGCCCGCTCTCCGACCTCGGCAGCGGCGGCGGACTGGCCACGGGGATCAGCCAAAGCCTGAGTGGCGGGTTCATGGCCGCGCTCCACCCGATGATCTCGCTCGCGGCGGCGTTCTTCGGGGTGGCGAGCCTCGCCATGTGCCTCTGGGCGATCGTGCCACGCTATCCGCGCATCGGCATCCGGCGGATGATGGGGGTGGTAGACCGGTTCTCCTGGCCCTCGCTCGCGACGCCGGACTACGATGCCGCCAGCTACGCCGCCTATATGCGCACCTCCGAGGCCTCGCAGCTCGTTGCCTCCTTGGCGCGCTCGAACAGCGCCTGCGCGAACATCCTGTTCAAGAAGTTCCACGCGCTCCGCTACGCGTTCATCCTCGGCCTCGGCCAGTTCGTGATGGTCTTCGCGCTGATCGCGTCCGGCTGACGGCCTCAGCGGGCGGCGTCGATGGCCTCGAGCGTCGCGTCCCAGGCCAGCATGATCGAGGCGTGGCGGTTCTTGTAGTCGCGCGCGGGGAGCAGCGCCTCGAGCTCGCCGTAGGGCGCCCCCGGTGCATCCCCGCCGCTCTTGAGCATTGCGTAGAGCGCGTCGCGCCCGGCGGCGATCTCGTCGCGGTCCCGGCCGATCACCGCCTCGCCCAGCACGGAGGCGGAGGATTGGCCGAGGGCGCATGCCTTCACGTCCTGCGCAAATGCGGAAACGCGGCCCTCGTCGTCCAGCGCCACGTCGACGGTCACGGTCGATCCGCAGAGGGGGGAGCGCTTCTTGGCCGACCCGTCAGCCGCCTCCAGCCGGCCCGCATGGGGCAGGGCAGCGGCCAGCGCCAGAATGCGCTGGGAGTACAGCTTCATCAGATCAGCCTGAGCGGCGGTCATGGCGCGCCCTCCCTTCCGTACGGGCGACCTACATAGAACTGCGGGGCGCAGAGTGAAAGGACCGGTTCATCCTGACGCAGGGCGCCCGGTGCACGGTGTTGCTGCGGCCATCGCACGGGCGTAGACCGCGCAGCACAACGCTTGCGCTGGGAGACGACGCAATGGAAACGGACGGCGTGCCGGAGATCGCCTGGAACAAGGACGGTCTCGTCCCCGCCATCGCGCAGGATGCCGCCACCGGCGATGTGCTCATGATGGCCTGGATGAACGCCGAGAGCCTGGGCGAGACCATCCGCACCGGCAACGTCACCTACTGGTCTCGCAGCCGCGCCGAGCTGTGGCGCAAAGGGGCCACCTCCGGCCATGTCCAGCGCCTCGTGGACCTGCGGATAGACTGCGACAGGGACTGCCTGCTGCTCCTCGTCGAGCAGACCGGCCCTGCCTGCCATACCAACCGCCGCAGCTGCTTCTACACCGCCCTGCGCCAGGGCGAGGAAGTCGAGCTGATGGCGCCGATGACCTGAGCGGCCGCACGCACGCCCTTCATGCTTCTCCGCCCCTGCGCGATCGGGTAGCCCTTCCGTTGCGCAAAGCGGCGGAGGTGACCGATGAAGAGCCTGATCGACGTGATGAAGAGCCTGCTCATCGGCGGGATCGTGTTCCTGCTGCCCTTCGGCATCGTGATCGTGGTGCTCGGCAAGCTCGTGGCGCTGAGCAGCGGCATCGGCAAGGCGCTGCACAGCACGATCTTTCCCGGGCTGGACAGCCAGCTCGTGGTGCTGACGATCTCCATCCTGATCCTGATGCTCATCGCGCTGGCCGCCGGCGCCTTCGCGCGCACCGAGGCGGGGCTGAAGACCTTCGCCTGGCTCGAGGAGACCATCCTCTCCCGCCTGCCCATCTACACCGTGCTCCGCCAGATGATCGCCGACATGTCCGGCGGGGTGGAGCTTGTGGGCGGGGACGGCAGGGAGGTGAAGGTCGTCGCCGTGGCGTTCGACGACCAGACCCAGCTCGGCTTCATGGTGGATACGCTCCAGGGCGGGAAGCACGTGGTCTTCCTGCCCGGCGCGCCATCCGCCCTCTCCGGCACCGTGGTGATCGTGGAGCCCGAACGGGTGAGCCCGACCGAGCTTACGCCCACCCAGGTGCTGAACGGCATGCGCCGCCTCGGCCGCGGCCTGAACATGATCGCGGCGCGGGCGGCGCGGGAAGAGGCGGGCTGACCCGCCTCCCGCGCTACGCATCGCTCAGCCCGGGTTGCGGGCGGAGATGACCCACGAACTGGAGGCCATCCAGATCCCGTCCTCCCGCACATGGGGCGCCAGCAGCGAGGCGAGGGCCGCGCGGATCTCCGCATCACGTTCCTCGGCCAGCGCGCCGGCTTCGCGCACCACTTCGCCGGCGGGACCGAGCGCGAGCTGAAAGCCGATCGCGTCTTCCACGTTGTCGCCCATGCGCACATCGGCATCGACGCGCTCGAACCGGATGTCGTCAAAGCCGGCCGCCTTCATCTGGCCCGTCACCATCTCCTGGTCCGCCATCGAGAAGGGGCCTGGCCCGCAGGTGGCGGCATCCGCGCCCGGCTGAGGCAGGAATTCGAGCACCACTTCCTTCGCCGCCGAGAGCCACGGGTTGTCCGGCCGCCGGCGCCAGACGATATGCGTCATCCGCCCGCCCGGCTTCAGCGCGCGCCGCATGTTCTTGAGCGCGAAAACCGGGTTCGAGAAGAA
>JBCBHB010000430.1:0-3372 GCA_038526025.1 Pseudomonadota bacterium | reverse complement strand
GCCGGCGCGGTCGCCGCAGCGGCCCTCGCGCCCAGTGCTGGCCCCGTGGCCGGCGCGGGCCTGGGCGATCTCCTGCCCGTGCGCCTCCGCCGCGGCGGGCGCACCCTTGGCGGCGCGCTTGCCTGGGGAGACCCGCGCACGCTCGGCCCCTTCGCGCCCGAAGGCCCCTTCCGCCGCCTCGAGCGGCCCGAGGAAGTCGAGGTCCGCACCCAGGTGCTCGCCGAGCCGAGCCCCGATCTCGCCGGAAAGGTCTGGGCGAGCCTCGACGACGGCACGCCGCTCGTCACCGCCGCGGAGCGGGGCGACGGGCGCGTGGTCCTCTTCCACGTCTCGGCCGATGCGGAGTGGTCGTCGCTCCCCCTCTCGGGCCTCTTCGTCGACATGCTGCGGGAACTGGTGGCCCTCGCGCCCGGCAGCGGCGGCAACCCGCCCACGGCGGAGGAGCTTTCCGGCACCCTCTGGCGTCTCGATCAGACCCTGGCGCGCGATGGCACGCTGCTGCCCGTGCCCGCGAACCGGGATCCCGTGGCGGGTGAGCGCCTGGCCAACGCCCTCGGCGGCGCCGAAACCGCCTCCGCAACCCCAGGGCTCATGCCCGGCATCTATCTCCGCGCCGATGGCGGCCCGCGGGCCACGGGCGCGGCGGAGAACCTTGTGGTGAACCTGTACCGGGCAGGCGACACGCTGGCGCCCTTCCCCGATCCGCCCGCCGGCACGCTGATCGACCGGCTGGGCGGGGCCGAGAGCCTGAAGCTGGCCGCGCCCCTGCTGCTGCTCGCGGTGCTCCTCGCGGCGGTCGACACCGTTGCCACGCTCTGGCTCTCCGGCCGCCTGCCCCGCCTCGGGCGCCAGGCCGCGGCACCCGCCGCCCCCGTGCTGGCCGCCGCGCTCCTGGGGCTGGCCCTCGCCGGCGTGTCCGGCAGCGCGCAGGCGCAAATTCGCTCCGAAAGCTCTGGCCAGGACGTCTCGACAGCGGCGGAGACCACGCTCGGCTACGTGATGACCGGCGTGCCCTCGGTCGACCGGGTGAGCGAACGGGCGATGATCGGCCTCGGCGTGGCCCTCACCGCGCGCACCGCCGTGGAGCCGGGCCAGCCCGTGGGCGTCGACCCCGAGCGGGACGAGATGAGCCTGCTCTCGGTCATCTACATGCCGCTCACCGCCGACACGCTGCCCACGGATGTCGCGCTCGAGCGGCTGGAGCGGTACATCGCCGGCGGCGGCCTGCTGCTCATCGACACCAAGAGCGGCGCGGGCGGCATCGGCGGGGCCGCGGCCGCGGAGATGCGCCAGGTGGCCCGCGCACTCAACCTGCCCCCGCTCGCGCCGGTGGACGGGGACCATGTGCTGACCCGCACCTTCTACCTCCTCTCCAGCTTCCCCGGCCGCTGGCGGGGCGGCCGCGTCTGGGCCGAGGCCCCGCCCGAGGGCCGCGAGCCTGGCGCAGAGGAAAGCGGTCTGCCCCAGTTCGACCGAGTGGACGACAATGTGAGCCCCGTCATCGTCGGCTCGGGGGACTGGGCGTCGGCTTGGGCGATCGACGAGCGGGGCCGGCCGATGTTCCAGGTGGGCCGCCCGGGAGACCGCCAGCGCGAGATGGCGCTCCGCTTCGGCATCAACCTCGTGCTCTATGCCCTCACCGGCAACTACAAGTCCGACCAGGTGCACGCGCCGGCGGTGCTCGAGCGGCTCGGCCAGTAGGCGAAGGATGAACCCGGCCCCAGCGCCGCGGAGGATGTGATGCAAACGAGCCTTGTCTTCGATCCGCTCCTGCCCTGGGCCGGGATCATCTTCGCGGCGCTTCTGGGTCTCGCCGCCGTCTCCTTCGCCTGGGCCCGCGGGCTCAATGGCTGGTGGCTGCGCGCGCTGGCGCTGGGCGTGCTGGTCCTCGCCCTCGCCGGCCCGCAGCTGAAGCGCGAGGAGCGCGAGGGCCTCGCCAATATCGGCTTCGTCGTCGTCGATATGAGCGCGAGCACCAGCCTCGAGGACCGGGCCGCCGCCATCGCCGAGGCGCGCACGCAGCTGATCGAGGAGGCGGACCGGCTCTCCACCCCCGCGCGCCCGTTGGAGCTGCGCGTGATCGAGCTCGACCCGGAGGATGACGGGCGCAACCGCGGCACCCGCCTTCTCGCCGCGCTCGACGCCGCCGCCGCGCGCGTGGCGCCCGACCAGATCGCGGGGGCCGTGCTGCTCACCGATGGCCGCGTGCACGATGCCGGCCTGCTCGAGCGCTTTCCCGCCCCGGTCCATCAGGTGCTGGCGGGCGATCCGGATGCGTTCGACCTCCGCCTCGCGCTCCTGAACGCGCCGGCCTTCGGCATCGTGGGCGAGAGCGTGACGTTCCGCATCGCGGCGGAGGTTCTGGGGGAGGCTGCGGGCCGTGTGGGCTCGGACGTGATCGCGGAGGTATCGATCGACGGGGCGCCGCCGCAACCGCTGGCCATGCGCGTGGGCGAGGAGTTCGAGCTCGACGTGCCGCTGACCCATGGCGGGCCGACGGTGGTGGATATCCGCATCGGCGAGGTCGAGGGCGAGCTTGCGACGCGGAACAACCGGATCATCTCGACCGTCTCGGGCGTGCGGGATCGACTGCGCGTGCTGCTGGTCTCGGGCGAGCCGCATCCCGGTGGGCGCACCTGGCGGGATCTCCTGAAGTCCGACCCGATGGTGGATCTCATCCACTTCACCATTCTCCGCCCCCCCGCGAAGCAGGACGGCACGCCCGTGAGCGAGCTCTCGCTCATCGCGTTCCCAACCCGCGAGCTCTTTCTCGACAAGATCGACGGGTTCGACCTGATCGTGTTCGACCGCTACCGCTGGCGGGGCGTGCTGGCGACGGCCTATCTCGCGAACATCGTGCGTTATGTCGAGGAGGGCGGCGCGGTCTTCGTGGCCTCCGGCCCGGCCTTCGCGGGGGCGCAGAGCCTCGCGCGCACGCCCCTCGCCCGCGTGCTGCCGGCGGAGCCGACGGTGGAGGCGATCGAGCGGCCCTTCCTGCCTCGGGTCAGCCGCGTGGGCGAGCGGCACCCGGTGACAAGCGGTCTCGAAGCGGCGGCGGGGATGATCGAGGGCGCCGATGGCGAGCAGGCGCCGGCCTGGGGCCGCTGGCTGCGCCAGATCGACGTGGCGCAGCGGAGCGGGCATGTGGTGATGACGGGCGATGGCGACCGGCCGCTCCTGATCCTCGACCGTGTGGGCGAGGGGCGCGTGGCACTGCTGGCATCCGATCATGCCTGGCTCTGGTCCCGCGGCTATGAGGGCGGCGGGCCGCAGGCGGATCTGCTGCGCCGCACGGCGCACTGGCTCATGAAGGAGCCGGAACTCGAGGAAGAGGCGCTGATGGCGCGTGCCGAGCCGGGTGCCGTGGTGGTC
>JBCBHB010000429.1:0-3380 GCA_038526025.1 Pseudomonadota bacterium | reverse complement strand
GTCTCGGCCCCCGTCTCGGCCCCCGTCTCGGCCCCCGTCTCGGCCCAGCGCGCGGAATAGATGCCCGGCGCACCGTCCAGCACGTCGACCGACAAGCCGCTATCATCCGCCAGGGCGGGCAGCCCCGCCGCCTTGGCCGCCGCATGCGCCTTCAGGCGCGCATTGCCCTCATAGGTCGTCTCCGTCTCCTCGGGCTCCGGCAGTGCCAGCTCCGCGGCCGAAACCGTCTCCATCCCGTAGGGGGCCAGCAGGTCGCGGATCTCGCGAACCTTTCCTTCGTTGTGGCTCGCCACAACCAGCCGGCCGGGCTCGAGCCTCCGGCGCGCCATCAGCCGAGAGCCGCCTTCTGCGCCGCAACAAGCTCGCCGATGCCCTTGCGGGCGAGGCCGAGCATGCCGAGGAACTCCTCCTCCGAGAAGGGCGCCCCCTCGGCCGAGCCCTGCAGCTCCACCAGCCCGCCGCTCCCGGTCATCACGAAATTCGCATCCGTCCCCGCCTCGCTGTCCTCCGGGTAGTCGAGATCGAGCACCACCTTGCCCTGATAGACCCCGCAGGAGACGGCCGCGATGTGCTCCGAGATCGGGTTGGCCGAGAGCACGCCGCCCGACACCAGCTTCTCCGCGGCAAGCCGCAACGCCACCCAGCCGCCGGTGATCGAGGCCGTACGCGTCCCGCCATCGGCCTGCAGCACGTCGCAATCCACCACGATCTGGCGCTCGCCCATCAGCACCCGGTCCGTTCCGGCGCGCAGCGAGCGGCCGATCAGGCGCTGGATCTCCTGCGTCCGGCCCCCCACGCGACCCGCCGCCGCCTCCCGGCGCGAGCGGGTATGGGTCGAGCGGGGCAGCATGCCGTATTCCGCCGTCACCCAGCCGAGGCCCGAGTTACGCAGGAAAGGCGGCGCCTTCTCGTCCACGCTCGCGGTGCACAGCACCGCTGTGTCGCCCATGCGGATGAGCACCGAGCCCTCCGCATGACGGGTGTAGCCGGTCTCGATGGTGACAGGGCGAAGCGCGTCGGGCTGACGGCCGGAGGGGCGCATGGGCAGGCTCCAAGTCTGAGTGCGGATGCCCGCCTGCTAACGGCTCCGCGCCCCGACGTCCAGCAATGCGCGCCCCACGCCGCCGCTCCAGCCCCGCCGGCTAGTCAGCCCGGCGCCGGCCTACAACGGCCAAGCCGCCGAGCCCGGCCAGCAACAGCCCCGCCGGCGCGGGCAGCGGCACATGCGCGATCGCGGAGGAGACAGCAAGGCCCCGAATGTTTTCGAAGCCGATGAGGCCAACATACGTGATCAGTCCGGTCTCCGGATCGATGGTGACGAGCTGATCGGTGGCTCGGTCCGGCGCGAAGAAGGTGCCGTTAGCTGCAATGGCGAGGCTAACCAGCACGGTGCCAGAGGGAAAGTCCCGGCGCTTCGTCGCGACACCGGTCGTCGGGTCGATCGTCAGGAGGTCTTGCTCGTTGAGACCTTCGATCGCGAACAGCGTGCCGTCCGGGGCGAATTCCAGACCGAGCACGTTGTCGAACCCGAGACCCTGATTCCCGACCGCCGTCGCAACCCCCGTGGTCGTGTCGATGGTCAGAAGCCGATCGGGGAGGTCCCTATCGACGGCGAAGAGTGTCCCGTCCGGGGCGAAGGCGAGATCTTCGATGTTACCGAAAGGAAGCGGCCGCGTGCTGACGGCGGTCGCCAAACCGGTCGTTGGGTCGATCGTGATCAGGCGGTCCTCGCGCACATCGATACCGAAAAGCGTTCCATCCGGGGCGAAGGCCAGGCCCGTGACGAATTCTCCGGCCACGCCGAGAGGTCCGATGGCGACACCTTCTCCCGTGGCAGGGTTGATGCGGATGAGCTGGTCGGTGTTCGTGTCCGTGGCGAAGAGCGAGACGGCCTTCGCCGGGCAGGCGGCGGCGATGGCCGCGGCCGCGAGGGCGGCAAGGGCGAAGGGGCGGAAGGGCATTGCGCTGCTCCTCAAGCGCTGTCGGACCTGTGCTCGCGGACTAACCCCCAATTGGGGCGAGATCATGCAGCCAGCAGGGTAACGTCGCAGGGCGCAGCGTGGCGGCGTTGACGCCGTCGCGGGCAACCCATAGCTCAGTGGTGACGTGAAACTTCGATGCAGCAGCCGAAGGATGGAGCCTTCGAGGCATGTCCGCAACGCCGCCGAGCCTTGCCGATCTGAATGAGCGAAGCCGGGAGATCTTCCGGCAGCTCGTCGAGACCTATCTCGAGACTGGGGAGCCCGTGGGCTCGCGCACGCTCTCGCGCGCCTCGGCACAGGGCCTTTCGGCTGCGACCATCAGAAACGTCATGCAGGATCTCGAGCTCGCGGGGCTCCTCGACAGCCCGCATGTGAGCGCGGGGCGAATCCCGTCCCATCTCGGTCTGCGTCTCTTCGTCGACGCGGTGCTGGAGATCGGCGACGTTTCCGTGGAGGAGCGCGCGCGCATCGAGAAGGCGTTCACGGGGGCGGACCAGTCGCTCAGCGGCGCGCTGGATGAAGCCGGCACCGTGCTTTCCGGCCTCTCGCACTGTGCGAGCCTCGTCTATGCGCCGAAACGTCAAAGCCCGGTGGAACACGTGGAGTTCGTCAGTCTCGGCGACGACAGGGCGTTGGCCGTGCTGGTGATGACGGATGGCACGGTGGAGAACCGGCTGTTCGACCCGCCCACGGGTCTCACGCCCTCGGCCATGCGCGAAGCCGCGAACTTTCTCAACGCCCAGCTCCGGGGCCGGACGCTCGGCGAGGTCCAGGATCAGATGGCGCGCCAGATCGCTGCGCGACGGAGCGAGCTCGACACGCGCGCCGCCTCGCTCGTGGAACGCGGGATCGCGCTCTGGTCCGGCGACACCGCCGTGGGGGCGCCCGGGCAGACCGCCGGCCAGCTCATCGTGCGCGGGCGCGCGCATCTCCTCGAGGATGGCCAGACGGCGGAAGAGCTCGAGCGTATCCGGCAGCTCTTCGACGATCTCGAGCGCAAGCGCGACATCGCGAGCCTTCTGGACGTGACCGAGGAGGGCGCAGGCGTGCGGGTCTTCATCGGATCCGAAAACAAGCTCTTCTCGCTCTCGGGTTCATCGCTCGTCATCTCGCCTTATGTAGACGGCCAGAGTCGCGTGGTCGGGGCGCTCGGCGTCATCGGGCCGACGCGGCTGAACTACGGCCGCATCGTGCCGATCGTGGATTACACGGCGCGGCTGATGAGCCATCTTGCCGCTGGCGGCACGGGGCCTTTGCCGTCGCCGCCGGGACCGGGGATCGCGCGCAGCCCGGGCCAGGCGCACCCTGTCGTCACGCCGGGCCTAATGGGCTCGCCGACTGGCAAGGCGGGCGACAATTGACTTAGATGCCGCGGCGCGAGTGCCCGCGCGCGGCATC
>JBCBHB010000428.1:0-3383 GCA_038526025.1 Pseudomonadota bacterium | reverse complement strand
CGAGAGCGGCATCGCCCAGCTGCGGGACGCCCTAAGCGGTCTGACAAGTTGCGCGATGTAGCAGACACGCTTGACCGGCGTGTTTACCTCGTTGGGGTGGATCGCGTCGCGAAGCCGGAGGATTTTCGCGTCCGGTGTCTTGATGATCAGCCGGGTGTTGCGCTCACCGTTCTGCATCACCACGCCGTTCACGAGGATCTGCTCATGCGCCCGCAGCTTGAGAATGAGGCCTGGCATGGCGCGTCCTCAGGCTGCTGGTTCTGCGGCATCGGCGCGGGCGCGCAGCCCCCGCATGACCGCAGCATTGATTTCGACAAGCGGACCAGCCTCCGCTTCGCGCGCGATCACCCGGCGCGTATGGTTCATCACGAACGCGCCAAGAGAGATCAGCTGGCCGCGCAACGCTTCGGGTAGCGCATTGTCTGGCTGAGCGAGGTCGCTGATCAGCGCGGTCCAGAGCCGCTGGTTTTCCCAAAGCGCGTCTGCCAGCTGGGGAAAACTGCCTGCCGGACCGGAAGCCGCAGCAAGCCGGCCGTTCACCTGAGCGAACACCTGGTATTCGATCGACCGGGGAGTACCGAGCACCTTGCTCGCCTGGCCGTAGGCGGCATGGGAAGCGCCGGGCGCTGTCATGAGATCTTCCTCTCGCTCGCGTCGCGCGCCTTCGCGGCACGGTGGTCGGAGCCACCCCGCCCGCCGCAGCAGCGGCTGACGGGGAGGCCCCCTCACAGGCGGCCCAGCGCCGAAGCGCCGGGCCGAAGGACGCCCTTACCGGAAGAGCGCCAGGATGTTCTGCGGCGCCTGGTTGGCGATCGAGAGCGCCTGGACACCAAGCTGCTGCTGAACCTGGAGGGCCTGGAGACGCGCCGAGGCTTCCTCGAGATCCGCATCCACCAGCGCGCCGATGCCCGACTTGAAGCTGTCGATCAGCGAGCTCATGAAGTCCGACTGGATCTCGATCCGACGCTCAGACGCACCGAAGTCGGCCTGCGCCTCGATATTGGTCTGGATCAGGTTCTCAATGGTGTTGAGCGCCTTCTCGGCACCCTCTGCCGTCGTCACATCAAGCCGCGAGAGACCATAGAGATCGCCCGTGGATTCCGTGCCGCCGCGCGCCTCGCTGAGGCCAACGGTCTGCCCCGACGTGCTCGAAATCGAGAGCGTGGCGACACCCGTGCTCGCATCGGACGCGAAGGTCAGGGCCGTGTCGGCATCGGCCGGGCCGTCCGCCGCAATGACGTTCTGCAGGCCGCGGATGACGTCGTTCACATCCTCGTTCTTGCCGGCCACATAGGTCGCCGTGGTCGAGCCGATGGTGACGCTAAAGCTGTCGCCCTCGATCACGTTGCCCGAGATATCGATGTTCACGGCACCGGCGGTGGCGGCATCAACACTCGGCGCGAGCTGGTTCACGTTGCCCGCGTTGGTGCCGAAGTCGGTCGAGAAGCTGACATCGGCGCCCTCTTCCGAGTTCAGGTTCACCACGTTGATCAGCGTTGCGGTGTTCGCATCGACCTCGAACAGCACATCGTCGATACCCTGGGCCAGCGCGTCGGCGTTGAGCGCATCCACGATCTCGATCGCAGCCGCGGCGGTGGTCGCCGGGTTGGTCGCGTCGTTCGTGAAGGTGAAGGTTTCGTCGCCAACGGTGATCGCGAAGGTCTCACCATCTGCAGCGGCGTTGGCATCCACAAGATCGATGCCGATGGAGGCCGGCGTGTTCGTGGTGCCGGTCTGCGCCGCGAGATCGAGATCCGACGGTGCGGCGGTGGCACCGGCGGCGCTGGTATCGTCGTCCGCAATGCTGATCGCCTCCGAGGAGGTCGAGGTAATGATCAGCTCCGCGTTCGCGGGCGTACCGGTGTTGGCGCCCGTGGTCGCGGTCACACCCTGGATGCCGAGGTTCTTCGAAGGATCGGCGGTCAGCGTGCCGTTGATGGCGCGTGCGAGGAACTCCGCCACATCCTCATCCGTCGCGTCGGCGCCGGCAGCGATGATCCCCTCGGCCTGGATGTCGCCAGCGCTCACATCGATGGCGATGCCGTCCACCTCGAGGCGATAGAAATCCGCAGCGCCGCCCGCATCCGTCACGAAGCCGGCCGACGAAGTGAACTGGATGGTCGAGCTTTCGCCCGTGACGCCCGTGCCCGAGAGCGAGGCGTTCTTGCCGCTCGCGCCCGTACCCGTGGTGCCAGCAGTGGCGGAGAAGTTGCGGCCCGTGAACCCAATGTTGTCCGTCGTCACGCCACCATCGCTGCCGCGGTTAAGCGACGAGAGCACGGAGATCTCCTCCTCGCTCTGCAGCAGGTTGAGGCCGTTGAACTGCGCGGAGGCGACGATGCCGTCGATCTGACCCCGCAGCTGCTCGATCTCGTTCTGCAGCGTGGCGCGGTCGACGTTCTCCTCGTTGGCGGAGACGATCTTGCCCTTGATCTCGTTCAGCAGGCTGCCGATCTCGGTGGTCGCGTTGGAGGCGACGGCCAGCGTCGAGGAGCCGAGCGACAGCGACTCGGTGATCGCCTTGAAGCCCGCAACATCCGATTCCATGACCTGGCTGATCGCGAAGACGGCGGCGTTGTCCTTCGCCGTCGCGACCTTCTTGCCGGTGGAGATCTGGTTGTTGATTTCGCTGAGCTGGCTGTTCGTGTTGCGCAGATTCTGAAGCGCAATCATCGCACTCTGGTTCGTGAGAATGCTGGAGGTCATGTTCCGATCTTCCTTCCATCAGGAGGCGCATTCCGCGCCGTGAACTGTGCTGGGCCGGGATTGAGCCCGTGCCCTTCCGCCGCCTCGACGGCCGAGAATTGCCTTCTGACAGGAGCGCCGATCTTCCGCCGGCAGTGCGGTTCAGAACCGCGACGGCGCCTTGTGGCCCGAAACTTCCTAAGTCCGCGTAAAGCGCTCAGGCCGTCTTGGAGCGGCCCGCCGCATCTTCGCGGCTGAGGATCTCCTCTCCGTCGGCACCGTAGGCCACGGCTCCCCGGCGCGCGGCGGCAAGGCGCGCCAGCTCCCGGCGCGCGCGCTTAAGCCCCGTCCGGGCCGCGTCGAGCAGCCGTTCGTTTTCCCGAGCGGCGCGATGCAAGCTACGAATTTCGTCTCGCAGCTGACCTCGGCGCCAGTGCCTTCCGATGTGATCGCCGCCATCGCCTCGGCGAGCCTCTCGATCAGAAGCTGCTTGCGCTCGGCGAGCGGGCCGGCTTCATCGAGCCTGCCTGCGAGGCAAAGACGACGTTCTTCCGCAAGGAGCGCGGAGACCTCGGCCAGAATCGCCCGCAAGCGCTCCCCGGCATCGCTCACGCTCCGCCCTCCGACGCACGAAGGCGCGCGGCGATCATGTCGGCGATGCCGAGCGGCTTGGAGCGCGCGATCTCTTTCGCCACTTC
>JBCBHB010000427.1:0-3389 GCA_038526025.1 Pseudomonadota bacterium | reverse complement strand
AGCAGGCGTGCGATGGCGGCCGCAAGCGCGCCGATGTCCGAATGGTCGAGGAGCAGGCCCTCCTCTCCATGGTTCATCGCTTCGCGCACCGGCGCCACATCTGACGCCTGCTGGACGATCCCGCCGCATCGCAAGCCATGGGCCGGCGCGCGCGGACACGGGCGCTCGCGCATTACGATCGCGCCAAGCTCTGGCCCGAGCGTGCCCGCTGGCTGGAGGGGCTTGCGCCCGCGCGCTGAGCCCCGTCCTGGGCTCGCGGGGAGATGGTGCGGACGGAGGGACTCGAACCCTCACTCCACAGGGGGAAACGGATTTTCGTACCGCTACGGCTTTCGCCGCCCGCCGGCCCGCCAGGCGGCCCGACCGTTTGCCAGTCTGGACTATCCCTTCGCCATGGCCGTGCCCGCACAATAAGAGCCCGGCTTTAGGCGCTGCCCGTCTAGTCTCTACACCTTCCGTGCCGAACGGCGCGGCTTGGCTCGGGATCAGCGTCGGACAGGCGGCACGCCACCCCGGAGGCCTTCCCCGAATTTGAGCAGTTCTACACCCCGGATTTCCCCGGGGGCACTCAAGTTCTCCCTCAAGTCCGTCGCGTCTACCGGTTCCGCCACGTCCGCATGCAGGCTCCCGACCCTGCGCGGCGAGCCTAGCGAATGCATCGACGGAGGCAACAGGCGCTGTCATGCCGATGCACGCTAACCATTCGGAAACCATGTCTCCGCTAGAGCGGTCCGGCGCGCCAGAAGGCGCCGCGCAATGCCGCGAAGCGGGAGGGCCGAGAAATGGTCCATGACGATGCCGGAACCGAAACAGCCGGTTTCCGCGATGGCGCCTTTTGCGACCTCTTCCCGGCCGCCGAGAAGGCGGCCGGGCCTCGCCACGAGGTGTCGCACCGCGGCGGGGCGGGCGGCGGGGCGGGCGGCGCGGCGATGGCGACGAAGCGCAAGGGTGCGCCCAAGCCCGGGGAGACACCGCACTACCATGCGCATCGCGCCCGCCTGCGGGAACGCTTCCTCGAGGCGGGCGGTGCGGCGCTGGCGGATTACGAGATGCTCGAGCTTCTGCTCTTTCGGGCCATTCCGAGGCGGGATGTGAAGCCGCTCGCCAAGCGGCTGATCGCCGCGTTCGGGGACTTCAACGGCGTGCTCTCGGCCCCCCGGGCGCGGCTGGCGGAAGTGCAGGGGCTGGGCGATGCAGCGATTGCCGAGATCAAGATCGTGGAGGCCGCGGCGCACCGGCTGGCCCGGGCGCGCGCCCTGGGGCGGCATGCGCTTTCGAGCTGGCAGGCGTTGATCGACTACTGCACCACCACCATGGCGCATCGCGATACGGAGCAGTTCCGCTGCCTGTTCCTCGATCGCAAGAACATGCTGATTGCGGACGAGGCACAGGGCGAGGGCACGGTGGACCATGTGCCGGTCTATCCCCGCGAGGTGGTGAAGCGGGCACTGGCGCTGAACGCCTCCGCCGTCATCCTCGTGCACAATCATCCCTCGGGCGACCCGTCCCCCAGCCGGGCGGATGTGGAGATGACGCGGAGCATCGAGGCGGCGGCGCGGGCCGTGGGCATCACGGTGCACGATCATGTGGTGATCGGGCGGGAAGCGCAGGCGAGCCTGAGGTCGCTCGGCCTTTTCTGAGAACGCGCGCCGTCGGGTGCCCGGCCTCCTCGCCGGCCGGCCCTGCGGCCGCCCGGCATCCGCGGCCGCCCACCCGCCAGCCCGCTTTCTGACAGTACGGTGACTTCGCGTCACCGTCACACAGGCGCGCCATTCTCCGGCAAGGGAATCGTCGGAGAACGGTCGTGGTTGGGATTTCTCTTTACAGGCCGTGGGCGCGCCGCCGCGGCGTCATGCGGCCAGGTCATGCAGGATGATGACCCTCCGCGATATCCGGCGGCGCTTCGGGGGCACCGACGTGCTGCACGGCATTTCGTTCGACGTGCCGGAAGGCTCCTTCACCTCGCTGCTGGGTCCGTCGGGCTGCGGGAAGTCGACCACGCTCCGGATCACGGCAGGGCTGGACGCGCCGACCGCCGGGCAGGTGCTCATGCGGGGCGAGGACGTGGCCGAGCGGACGCCGGCGGAGCGGAACGTGGCGATGGTCTTCCAGTCCTACGCCCTGTACCCGCACATGACCGTTGCCGAGAACATCGCGCTGCCGCTGCGCATGCGGGAGATGACCCGCGCCGAGCGGCTGCCTCTGATCGGCCGGATGCTGCCTGGCGGGCGCGCGAAGCGGGCGGCTGAGGCGGCGCGCGTGGCCGCGGTGGCGGAGATGCTGGGGCTCGCCGACCTCATGCACCGCAAGCCCGCAGCGCTTTCCGGCGGGCAGAAGCAGCGCGCAGCGCTCGGCCGGGCGCTGGTGCGGGACCCCTCGATCTTCCTTCTCGACGAGCCGCTCTCGAACCTCGATGCGACGCTGCGGGTGCAGATGCGGGCGGAGCTGGCGGCGCTGCATGCGCGCACCGGGTGCCCCTTCGTCTACGTGACGCATGACCAGGCCGAGGCCATGAGCCTTTCGGACCAGGTGGTGGTGATGATGGGCGGGCGGATCGCGCAGGCGGGGCCGCCGCGGGTGCTCTACGAGACGCCTGCGCACCGGGATGTGGCAGCCTTTGTGGGCGCGCACCCCATCAACCTTTTCGGGGTGACGGCGAGCGCGGGGCGGCTTGCAGGCGCCTTCGCGGCCCTGCGGGCGCCCGTGGAGCATGGGCGCGCGGTGCTGGGGTTGCGCCCGGAGGATCTGGCGCTGGATCCGGACGGGCCGATCGCCGCGCGGATGGTGCGGCCTGCCTATCTCGGCAACGAGGCGATGCTGCACGCCGTGCTCGAGGACGGCCGGGAGATCCGCGCGCTGGTGCCCGGCCATGCGCGGCTGCCGGAGGCAGGGGCCGCCATCGCGCTCGCGCCCGTACCAGGGAGGGCGCATCTTTTCGATGCAGAAACCGGGGATCGCATCGGGGCCGGCGCCGGGAGCCTCGCGGCATGAGAGGGCTCAGCCGGCGGGCACGGGAGGGGATCACCGATCTCTGGCTCACCGGGCCGGCGGTGCTGGCCATGCTGGTGCTGATCGTGGCACCCGTGCTCGTTGTCGCCGCCATGTCCTTCACCGACTATCAGGTGGGCGCGAAGCGCTTTGCCTGGATCGGGTGGGAGAACTACGGGCGGCTGCTGAGCGACCCGATCGGGCGGCGGGCGATCACCAACACGCTGCTCTACGTGGCCATCGTGATGCCGCTTTCCATGGGGCTGGGGCTTCTAGTGGCGCTGGGGCTGCATGGGCTCGGCCAGTGGGGCGGTGCCTGGGCGCCGCGGCTCTCGAACGCGCTGAAGGCGGCGTATTTCCTGCCCGTGGCGGCGACGCTGGTGGCGATGGCGGTGGCCTGG
>JBCBHB010000426.1:0-3404 GCA_038526025.1 Pseudomonadota bacterium | reverse complement strand
CGCGTGGCGGCCAACGCCCAGCAGCGCCTGCTGCAAGTCGCGATCTCCGAACAGCTCGCCATCATGGTGAACGGCCGGATCGATCGGGTGATGGATGCGGCGGTCCTCGCCGGGGATCGTGACTTGCAGCAGGCGCTGCTGGGCGTTGGCCGCCACGCGCATGACGAGACGCCGGAGGTGGCGCCGGCGCCCGGCGCGCCGTTGGACGCTCCCCGTGCCGCCGCAACCGCCAGCGTTACCCGCATCTACGTCTCGAACCCCACGATACCCACGCGCTGGTCCGCTCCGGTGCCGGTGCGCGTGATCGAAGGGGCGGCGCGCACCGCCTCGGCCACAGCGAGCCCCGTGGCCGCCAGTGCGAAGATCATACCGATGCGCCCACCGGCGCGGGGAGGACACCGAATGACGGTCTATGTCTGCGGCACGCTCGACACGAAGGGACCCGAGCTGCGCTTCATGCGCGACGTGTTGAAGCGCGACGGGATCAACGCCGCCATCGTCGATCTCTCCACCTCTGGTGGCCATTCGAATGCCGACGTGCCGGCGCATGTGGTTGCCGCCATGCACCCGCGCGGTACCGCCGGCGTTTTCACCGGAGACCGGGGCACGGCGGTTGCGGGCATGACCGTCGCCTTCGAGCGCTGGATGCGGGCGCAGGAGGGGGTGGCTGGTGTCATCGGAGCCGGCGGCTCGGGCGGGACGGCGCTCGTCTCCCCGGCCTTTCGTGCGTTGCCCGTGGGCATCCCGAAGGTGCTGATCTCAACGGTCGCGAGCGGGAACGTCGCCCAATATGTCGGCCCGTCCGACATCCTCATGCTGCACTCGGTCGCCGATGTGCAGGGCATCAACTCGATCACCCGCGAGGTGCTAACCAACGGCGCCTCGGCCCTCGCCGGCATGGTGAAATCCCGCAAGCTGGTGGCCGAGCCGGTGGAGGACAAGCCCGCCGTGGGTCTCACCATGTTCGGCGTCACCACGCCCTGCGTGCAGGCGGTGATGGCGGGGCTGGCCGACGACTATGACTGTCTGGTCTTCCACGCCACCGGCACCGGCGGGCGGGCCATGGAGAAGCTGATGGACAGCGGCATGCTGTCCGCCATCGTCGACCTCACCACCACCGAGGTTTGCGACATGGTCGCAGGCGGGGTGTTCGCGGCGGATGAGGACCGCTTCGGCGCCTCCATCCGCGCGAGCCTGCCCTATATCGGCTCCTGCGGCGCGCTCGACATGGTGAACTTCAACGCGCCCGAAACGGTGCCCGAGCACTATCGCGGCCGCCTCCTCTACGAGCACAACCCGCAGATCACCCTCATGCGCACCACGCCTGAGGAGAACGAGAAAATGGGCGTGTGGATCGGCGAGCGGCTGAACGAGATGACCGGCCCCGTCCGCTTCTTCCTGCCCGAAGGCGGCGTCTCGCTGCTCGACGCGCCCGGCATGGCGTTCTGGGATCCGGAGGCAGACCGCGCGCTCTTCGCCGCTCTCGAGCGCACCGTCCGCCAGACCGGCAGCTGCCAGCTCATCCGCACGCCGCACAACATCAACGACCCCGAATTCGCGGAGATGGTGATCAAGACCTTCCGCTCGTTCCACAAAGCGCGCCCCGCCCGGGCCAAGGGAGGCTGAATGTTCGACCGTACCGAGCTCATGACCAAGTTTCGCGCGATGCGCGACCGGGGCGAGCCCATCATCGGCGGCGGTGCCGGCACCGGCCTCTCGGCGAAATGCGAGGAGGCGGGCGGGATCGACCTCATCGTGATCTACAACTCCGGCCGCTACCGCATGGCGGGCCGCGGCTCGCTCGCCGGTCTCATGCCCTATGGCGACGCGAACGGTGTGGTCATGGAAATGGCGGGAGAGGTGCTGCCGGTGGTGAAGAACACCCCGGTGCTCGCAGGCGTCTGCGCGTCCGACCCGTTCCGGCTCATGGACAAGTTCCTCGACCAGGTGAAGGACGCGGGCTTCTCCGGCATCCAGAACTTTCCCACCGTGGGCCTGATCGACGGCAACTTCCGCTCGAACCTCGAAGAAACCGGCATGGGCTACGGCCACGAGATCGACCTCGTGGCGATGGCCAACGAGAAGGACATGCTCACCACCCCCTACGTCTTCTCCGAGGCAGACGCCGCAGCGATGGCGAAGGCAGGGGCGGACATCATCGTGGTCCATCTCGGCCTGACCACCGGCGGCAGCATCGGCGCAGAGACGGCGGTGACGCTAGAGCAGGCTCCCGCGCTCACGGATGCCTGGGCGTCGGCGGCGCTCGAGGTGAACCCGGAGGCCATCGTGCTGGTCCATGGCGGGCCGGTGGCGATGCCGGAGGACGCGGACTTCGTCCTCAAGAACACCAAGCACTGCCACGGCTTCTATGGCGCGTCGTCCATGGAGCGCCTGCCCACCGAGGTCGCGCTCACCGAGCAGACCAGGAAATTCCGGCAGATCGGCCGCTAAACCGTCGGGAGGAGACCACTCATGACCGGGCAACTGATCGGACAGCTCATCCTGTGGCTGATCGCCGCCGTCATCGTCATCTTCATCCTCTACTGGGTGATGCACTGGCTCTACCGGCGCTCGACGAAGGAGATCGCCTTCGTGCGCACGGGGTTCCTCGGCGAGAAGGTGGTGATCGACGGCGGCGCGTTCGTCTGGCCGATCATCCACGACATCACGCCCGTCAGCATGAACTCCCTCCAGCTTGGCGTCACGCGCGAGAAGTCCGAAGCGCTGATCACGCGCGACCGGATGCGGATCGACGTGGAGGCGGAGTTCTACGTGCGCGTGAAGCAGACGCGCGAGGCGGTTTCGGTCGCCGCCTCCACGCTCGGCCGGCGGACATTGGAGCCCGAACGGATCCACAGCCTCCTCGCCGGCAAGTTCATCTCGGCGCTGCGCACGGTGGCGTCGGAAATGACGCTTGAGGAGGTGCATGAGAACCGGAACGATTACGTCGCGCGCGTGCTGCAGGCGGCGCAGGTGGGGCTCGACAAGAACGGGCTCGAGCTCGAGAGCGTGGCGATCACGGATATCGACCAGACGGAGATCGAGTACTTCAACCCCTCCAACCGCTTCGATGCGGAAGGCCTCACCAGCGTGATCGAGGCCATCGAGAACCGGCGCAAGCTGCGTAACGACATCGAGCAGGACGCGATGATCAAGATCCGCGCCCGTAATCTCGAAGCCGAGAAGCAGGCGCTCGATATCGAGAAGGAGAGTGAGGAAGCGCGGCTCGAGCAGGAGCGCGAGATTGAGTTCCGGCGTGCCCAGCAGCGAGCCGAGCTGGCGCGCGAACGGTCGGAGCGCGACAAGGAGGCGGAGCAGGCAACCCTGCTGAGCCGCGAAGCGATCGAGACCGCGCGCATTGCCAACGAGCGCCAGATCGCGGAGGCGCGGATCGCGTCGGAACG